>JBAXFM010000150.1:0-12372 GCA_037139855.1 Bacteroidota bacterium | reverse complement strand
ACCTGGAGTTATACCACAGGCAGTTTAACCGGCACCATGTACTGGACTTCTTCGGTGAATACACAAAACAAACCGCTGGCAAGAGGAATGAACATTTACAATCCCGGCGTTTCCAGGTACTGGAGCAGCAGGGCAAATGCATTTTCTGTGAGGTGTGTGAAAGATTAGGAGATGCTTAAAACAAGGATCATTTTGTTAGGGTACACAAAAAAGTTGTAACTTTACAAAGAATCTGTTTTTAAGACCTAATAAACAGAAAAAATGATCACATATACTCCATTCTGATGAAAAAACATAACGGTACTGGCATAACACTGTTACCTGTTAAGTATTTTTTCTGTGTGCTTCTTTTGTCATTTGCTTCCATTACATCCATCCAGGCGCAGATCCTTTTGCCGGACACGATTCAATCCCACATCCATGAACGTCCGCTTTCGCACATTCCTTTTACCTATGAATTGGATAATTCAACAACTACAGGTACTTCATGCCCCAATTCAGATTTCTCGCAGGGAGATTTCACAAATTGGGTTGGTCATTATGGTTCTTTTGCTAATCCGTCCCAAACCCTGGGTTTCTGGACAATTCCCCCCAACGAACGTCATTTAATCATTCCAGCACCGGGAACGACTGATCCTTACGGATCTACTGTTACGGGACCGGAGACGCTAAATACTGTTTTTCCCGGGGAGGCTTTTTCGGCAAGATTAGGAAATTCAGCCACCGGCGGACAGGCAGAACAACTTTCGTATGACATAACCATTGGCCCGAACAGCGATTTTTTTATTTACAGGTATGCCGTTGTTTTGAATCACAATTCAGATCACACCCCTGCACAAAGGGCCAGTTTTGAAATTAATATCATCGATAAAGCCACCGGGCAACAGTATGATCCCGTTTGTGGTTACTATTATGTATATGCACAACCAAATCTTCCGGGTTGGTACACAAGTCCACTCACCGGAGGAAGCAATAATCTGCCTGTTTATTGGAAAAACTGGACCACCGTCGGATTAGGTTTTGATGTATCTGACTATGGAAAATCATTGACGATTGTTTTTACAACCAAAGATTGCTCGCCTGGCGGACACTTTGGTTACGCCTATATTTCAGCTTTTTGCAGTTCACTCAGCGTATCTTTCCAGGGTTGTGAAGGGTCAAATACGGTGACTATGACCGGTCCCCCGGGATTTGCGGATTATGAATGGACAGGGCCTTATTGTCCAACATGTACACCGGTGATTGTTGGGACAACTCCATCTATAACCATCACCAACGCTGCAACAGGTGATGAATACCGGCTCAGACTTGTTTCCTTTTACAATTACCCGAATTGTGTCATTCAAAAAGTAACCTCAACAGTCGCCTTTACCCAAATGGCTGCAGAGTTTACCTATTCGATCAACTGCATCGGAAATCCCAGTACATTCACCGATGTGTCTGTGATTAACCAGAATGCTACCAATGACCGTATATGGGATTTCGGGGATGGAACCCTGCCTGTTACGTTTACTACTGCAATTGCAACACATGTTTTTGCCACTGCCGGAAGCTATGATGTCAAACTGAAACGGGCAACAACTGATCCATGTCAGGATTCAATTACACACACAATTGTAGTGGCTACCCTGCCACCTGAAATCACCAATATGCCGATGAGCAAATCGATCTGCTCAGGTCAGACTGTTTCGGTTTCATTGAATTTCACTCAACCTTCAGCCATCGCCACCTGGACAAGAACAGTCACAAGCGGCACGGCAACCATCACCAGCAATCCGGCTTCACAATCAGGTACACTCATTGACGACCTGATCGTCAACAGCACTGCAACCGACGCAGTCGTTACCTATACACTAACCCCTAAGATCGGCAATTGTATTGGTTTGCCGGTGCCATATATCGTAACCGTACACCCCATACCCACTGTGAATCCGATTACCAACAAAACATATTGCAACAGCATTTCTGTCCCAATTACGCTGGTAACCAGTCCTGTTGGCGCTGCCACCACTTTTTTATGGACCAACACCAACACGGCCATTGGTCTTGCTGCCAGCGGGACAGGTGACATCCCTGCCTTTACAGCGACCAACCCCGGAGTATCTCCCATCAGTTCCAGTATCACCATCACTCCTACTGCAAATGGTTGTATCGGAACACCATTAACCTTTACATTCACAGTAAATCCCACGCCAACGGTGAACCCAATACCCAACCAGGCCTGGTGCAATGCCATTGGGGTCCCTGTTACGGTAGTTTCCAGCCCTGTGGGTGCTGGTACAACGTTCACCTGGACCAATAACAATACGTCCATTGGCCTTACCGCAAGCGGAACTGGAAATATTCCCGCTTTTTCTGCCACCAATGCCGGCACAGCCCCCATCATCGGCTCCATCACAATCACCCCAACTGCAAATGCCTGTGTTGGAATCCCTTTGATTTATACAGTTACAGTAAATCCAATCCCAACAATAAATCCAATTCCAGACCAAACCTATTGCAATACCGTTGGCGCCCCGATAACATTGGTTTCGAGTCCTGTTGTCACAGGAACAACTTTTTTGTGGACAAACAGCAACACCACTGTTGGTCTTGCAACCAATGGAACCGGAGATATTCCTGCATTTACCGCAACCAATCCCGGTACGACACCCATTGGGGCAGTCGTTACCATTACATCGTCAGCTAATTCGTGTTCCGGAGTACCATTAAGTTATACCATCACAGTGAACCCCACAGCAACTGTAAATCCCATCACAGACCAGACTTATTGCAATACGATTGGTGCCCCGATAACACCTGTCAGCAGTCCGGTTGGTGCTGGTACCACTTTTTCCTGGACCAACAACAACACATTAATCGGTCTGGCTGCAAGCGGTACAGGAAATATTCCTGCCTTTACTGCCTCCAATGCCGGGATTTCACCAATCAATGCCTCCATTACAATCACTCCAACTGCCAATGCCTGCACCGGAACTCCCTTAACATATTCCATTACAGTGAATCCTACACCGACAATTAATCCTATCCCGAACCAAACCTTCTGTAATAGTGTTGCTGCACCGTTAACTCCCGTTTCCAGCCCTGTTGGCCCTGGTGCCACTTTTACATGGACCAACGACAATGTGGCCATTGGTCTTGCATCCACCGGAACCGGAGACATAACTGCTTTTACTGCAGCAAACACCGGGATTGTGCCAATCAATGCTTCAATTACCATTACACCTATAGCCAATTCATGTTCAGGAACGCCGTTAACCTATTCTATCACCGTTAATCCAACCCCAACCATTGATCCTATTCCCAACCAAACCTTTTGCAATGGCATTGGCGCTTCGGCAACTACAGTTTCCAGCCCTGTTGGAGCAGGTACGACCTTTTCATGGACCAACAGCAACCCTGTTATTGGTCTTTCTGCCACTGGCACTGGCAATATTCCAGCCTTCACCGCCACAAATACCGGAACAACAACGATCAGCGCTACCATTACGATCACACCAACAGCCAATACCTGCATCGGCACACCATTATCTTATACTGTTGCGGTATATCCTACACCTGCCGTTGATCCAATTGCCAACCAGGTTTATTGCAACAATGCAGGAGTGCCTGTGACTGTAAACTCCAGCCCGGTAGGTGCTGGCACTTCTTTTTCCTGGACCAACAGCAATACTGTGATAGGCCTGGCCGCCAGCGGAACAGGAAATATTCCCGGTTTCACAGCCACCAATACAGGCACAGCGCCGATCAGCGGGATCATTTCCATTACTCCAACAGCCAATGCATGCATCGGCACACCATTAACCTATGCCATTACGGTGAATCCCACCCCAACGGTAAATCCAATCTCCGACCAAACGTATTGCAATGGCATAGGCACCCCGGTAACCGTAGTTTCCAGTCCTGTCGGCGCCGGTACAACGTTTTCCTGGACCAACACCAACACTGTAATTGGTCTGGCCGCCAGCGGTACCGGAAATATTCCGGGATTCACGGCTAACAGCCCCGGTACAACCCCCATTAATGCGATCATTTCCATTACTCCGGCAGCAAATGCCTGTGCCGGAACATCCTTAACTTATAACATTGTGGTTAATCCCACACCCCACCTGTTAAATTACCAGCCTGCAACAATATGTTCGGGCACCACCCTGAATATGACATTGTTACAGGATGTTGCCGGAAGCACTTACACCTGGAGTGCATCATGTTTGCCTGCTGGAACAGTCAGTGGTATTACAGCAATCCAATCAACTGGTATCAATACGATTTCCGATATGCTTACCAATACCGGAAATGTCGTTTCAACAGTCACATATCTGATCACTCCCCATGCAAACGGATGTGCCGGACCTGTTGTTGGATTAAATCTACCCGTCAACCCTACCCCGGTGATTTCATGCACCATTGGTCAATCCATATGTTCAGGTACAGCATTTACCCCGGTAACGTTGAACTCTACGGTGGCCGGAACTGATTATTCCTGGTCGGCCGTCTGCCCTGTTGGGAGTATTAACCCTTGCCCGGTGGCTCCCGGTATTGTAAATCCGATAACGCCGGTCACCTTTTTTAACGTCACTGACATACAACAAACAACGACTTACAGCATTACCTCTTCATTTCAGGGTTGTCCAGGTACTTCCGCAACTCATATTGTAACGATCAACCCAAGTCCGACAGTGACTAACTGGCCTTTGGAACAAACAATATGTTCAGGTCAAACCAGCGCCGTGGTCAACCTTACTTCAACAGTTGCTGGCACCACCTTTTCATGGACCGCCTCAACCACATCGCCCATTACAGGATTTACGCTGAATGGCACTTCGCAAATTTCTGCCCAAACGCTCTCCATTCCTCCCGGCAGCAGTGGCTATGTAACCTACCATATCATCCCGTCCTTTACGGGAGGAACATCCTGTCCCGGTGCGCCAACTGACTATAAAATCAACGTTAACCCCTTGCCCGTTCCTGCCATCAGCGGTTTAGGGATGGTCTGCGAATTACAACCCAACGTCACCTATTCGACACCAAATGTTCCCGGGCATTCCTATATTTGGAACATCTCAGGTGCAACCACCATTCTCGGGGCCAATACAAGTTCGGTAACCGTAACATGGGGAGCCTTCACTCTCTCCCCCGGATCACTGACAGTTACCGAAACAATTGACGCAACAGGATGTTTCCAAACAACGGCCAATTATCATGTTACCATCCTGCAACGTCCGGTTCCCTCCCTTACCGGACCAATTGCCGTTTGTGATGCTTCCTCAGGAAATGTATATCAGACTGAAACAGGGATGAACAATTACACCTGGACCATTGCAGGCGGCTCCATCACTTCCGGAGGAGGTACAGGAAACGCCTCGGCAACCGCACATTGGAATACACCAGGTGCCCAATGGATCGAAGTGAACTACATCAACGCCATGGGCTGCCCGGGCTTTCCTTCCAAAAAACTTCCGGTAACGGTGTATACCCTTCCCAACACGACAATTACTGAAGGTTCCGGACCAAACTGTGAATCAAAATCTCACAATTACCAAACTCCTCCTGATCCTGTTTGTAGTTATGCCTGGACCATTACCCCTGTTGGCAGGGGTATGGTATCTTCGGGGCAGGGGCTCAGCATTGTCACCATCGACTGGTTCACCAGCGGGCCGGCTACTATTTTAGTCACCGCCACGAACGGAACAAACTTCTGCAATTCCTCCGGGTCGTATCCCCTTACCATTCATCCGAAACCCAATCCCGTTTTTGATGTGCCCTGCTTTGACCTGATCACCACACCGGTCTCAAAGAAATTCATCCTAAAGGGAGGCGCCCCTTTCCTTTCCGGACAGGGAGTTTATTCTGGAAACCGGGTTTCACTAAATGGCGTTAGCGGCAATTACGAATTTGATCCATTCGGCGCCAGCCCTGGAAATTATTTGGTTACCTATACCTTCACCAATAACTTCGGATGCCCGGCTGCTACAGCGCCGGTTTCTATCAGTGTGGCAAATAATTTCTTCAATTGTGGAGGGGATCTTACCGATATCCGTGATGGAAAAAAATACAAAACCGCTATGTTGTCAGGCCGGTGCTGGATGCGCGAAAATCTGAATTACGGATCCATTCTGAGTTCCCCATCCGGACCTGTTCAAACAGACAACTGTCTACCCGAAAAATATTGTTCTCCTGATGATGTTAATTGCGCCAAATTCGGCGGCATGTATCAATGGGATGAGATGATGGATTATGCAGCAACACCCGGATCCAAAGGAATTTGCCCGCCTGAATGGCATGTTCCGACGGAAACAGAGTGGCAATCACTCATCGACAATGTATTATCAGGGGTCGGAGCTCCCGTTGCCAATGCACTGGCGGGATCCACACTGAAGGATGCTGTTGTCACCGGTAGTTTTTATGCATTGTTATGTGGGATGGATTACAACAACAACTATTGGGCTTTTACGAATGGTTCGAATACCGGAACCCATTTTTGGACATCAACTGCATATAATGCGACATATGCATTGGCCCGGGGGCTTAACGTTTATACACCCAGTGTTTCACGTTATCCGGGGAGCCGTGGAAATGCGTTCTCCCTGCGATGCGTAAAGGATTAATTTGTAAATTTGCACCTACTAAAAGCAACCTATTTTCATATTTGTTGTCATTAGTATGATGAACATCCTTGTTCAAGAAATTTAAGCTTCAAAACAAACATGATATTGCGGTTTGCCTCCATTTTTACCCTTCTCTTCCTTGTCGGACAGACGCTTTTTGGTCAATCTGGAAATGACAGTTGTCATAAAGCAGATGTTTTCTGTGGCAACAACGTCATCACCTATCCCGCTACGACAGGTCCGGGCCAGGGTTTACCCGCTGAAGACAATTTACCTCCCGGAGGCTGGGGATGCCTCACCACCCGACCTAATCCTGCATGGTTCTTTATGCAAATCGGTGACCCTGGTCTTATTACCATTTTTATGACCAACCATAAACCAATCGTGGCGGGGGGAGATAACGATATTGATTTTATCTGCTGGGGTCCGTTCACTTCACCAACAGGTGCCTGTACAAACGGACTGACCAGCAGCGCTATTATTGACTGTAGCTATTCAGGTGCTCATAGTGAAACCTGCACAATTCTGAATGCACAAACCGGACAGTTTTATTTATTGTGCATTACAAACTTTGCAAACACCGCAACAGATATTACCTTCAGTCAATCGAATTTCGGGCAAACCGGTGCAGGAAATACAAATTGCAACATCGTTATAAACTGTTCTGTGCTTTCCCTAACACCTGTTCCAACGGCATGCGACCCAGGAACCGCAACTTTCACCCTGAACGGCACTGTTGAATTCACAAATCCTCCCACAACAGGCAGTTTGTTAATCAAAGACATTACTGCCATCCCAACGATGCAGATCCAGCTTTATCCTCCGTTTGTCAGCCCGATGAATTACTCCATTCCCAATATTCCCTGCGATGGTTTAGTACACACCCTGGTTGCTACATTCGTTGATGCTCCAAACGGCTGCTCGCTGTCAAACACTTACCAGGCGCCAATACCACCCTGCCCATCCGGCGTTATCAGTGGTGGAGGGCCTGTATGCAATGATGGTACAAGTCAAACAGCCGTAAATATTTCTATAGTCGGCGCAGCAGGGCCGTACAACTTTACTTATGCCATCAATGGGATCAATCAGCCACCGGTTACCAATTATTCAGGCCCCATACCCGTTGTAATCAACACCAGCACCCCGGGAACCTATACACTCATTTCGACATCAAACAGTAGTTGCTCCGGTTCCTCTTCAGGTTCGGCCATAGTTACACTGGTCGCATTACCCACTGCTCCGGTTCCTGCGGCTCCCGCATTTTACACCTGCGGAAATGGCACCGTTTCACTGTCTGTTACCGATATCCCCGGCTGCGTAATCAGCTGGTATTCAACCCCCACAGGTGGAACCAAGCTTTCTACCGGAAACCCTTTTGTTACGCCAGTATTAACGACCACAACCATTTATTACGCAGAAGCTGAAACTACCATCGGCAATTGTAAAAGCATCACCCGAACCGCTATTACTGCTGAAGTACGCACGGTACCCACTGTTTCAAACATTACAACTACCCTGAACATCTGTTCAGCTGGAACCTGGTCAATACCTTTGACTTCAACCCCTGTTGGTGCATCCTTTAACTGGACCTCCTCCTGTCTCCCTGTCGGATCGGTCAATGGTTTTGTCACCCCTGGTTCGGGGAGCACAATCAATGATCCGCTCACGAATCTGACTGCCGGGCCTGGCATTGTAAAATACATGGTTACACCTGCTTTGAACCAATGCTCAGGAATACCTGTAGCTTTCAATATCATAGTCAATCCCAAACCAATTCCTTCCTTTGTTCAATCAGCCATATCTGTTTGTGAGGGCGCTCAAAACGTTATATACAGCACACAACCCGGAATGACGAATTATGTTTGGTCAATTTCGACGGGAGGAACCATAACTACAGGGGCAACAACAAACTCAGTTGCAGTTACCTGGTCTTTGGTTGGATCAGGTACTGATCGTTGGATCGAGATGAATTATACCGATGCAAACGGATGTGTGGCTGACAATCCTGTCCGAATTTATATCACTGTAAAACCGATTCCTAATGTGGTGGCCACTCCCTCCACACTTGACATCTGTAGTGGGCAAACTGCAGCAATCCAACTGGAATCAATTGTTCCTGGAACTATCGGAACAACATCTTTCAACTGGACACTGACAGCCGGAGCCGGAATAACTCCGAATACACTTACAGGTATTGGAAATATCAATCAGTCATTTACATCCACCAGCTATTCCATTGAACCTGTTCTATTCCAGATTACACCTGTTTCAAATGGGTGTAGCCCTTCAACTACCACTAATTACACCTTAAATGTAAAACCCGTACCGAACTTCACGACAGCCCCAATGCTTCCGTTGTGTTCGGGTAGTTCTACCAATATCAATTTGCTTTCGGATGTGGCTGGCACTCAATTTACCTGGACTTCTTCTGTCATTTCCGGGACTGCAACCGGGCTAACAAATTCCGTAACTCCAGGTATTTTAATCAACGACCAACTGATCAACACAGGAAATGATGATGCTGTTGTTCGATATGCCATCATTCCTCATTCCGGCGGATGCAACGGAATCAGTTACAATTACGATGTAACCGTTCATCCTGTGCCACTTCTCACCAATTCCCCAAAACTGAAGGAGATTTGTCAGGGTAATTCCACCGGCATCACTCTTCTTTCGAATGTGACCGGTTCGCTTTTTACATGGACCTGCACCCAAACTTCAGGAAATGTAACAGGATGGTCAAATAGTAGTGCACCAGGAAATTCCATTGACCAGATTCTGCAACTTGGAATTTTCACTTTGGATTCTGTCATTTATCATGTTACCCCTGGTGCGAATAATTGTTTCGGTCCTGTTACAAATTATAAGGTTATCATAAACCCGGTACCTAAGGTAACCAATTCCCCGATGCATGATACCATCTGCTCAGCTGCAACAACCAGCGTGAACCTGACCGCTACCTGTGCTGGAACAAGTTTTACATGGTCAGGCGCCGCTGGAACAGGAAACATTACCGGCTTTGGAAGTGGCATCACACCAGTTATTGCTGAAACTCTTACCAATACCGGAAACACAACAGGATCGGTTATTTATACCGTCAACCCTCATGCAGGCTTATGTACCGGAAGAGACACCCTTTATACCGTTTATGTTTACCCAAAACCAACCCTCACCACCTCCCCGTTGAATTCAACCATTTGTTCAGGAACAACAACCAGCATCCCTCTGACCTCCAACGTGGCCAATGCAATTTATTCCTGGACGGCATCTGCAAGTTCTGCGGTCGTTACCGGATTCGGCCCGGGAGTTGGCCCCAACATTACGCAAACACTGACGAACCCAGGCACTTCGATTGAAACCATAACCTATACGATCACTCCAAGGGCAAACGGTTGTAACGGAGACAATTACACGTACATTGTCACGGTTAACCCCACACCCCATCTCATGAATTCCCAGCCATCGCCACTTTGTTCGGGAATCACGCTGAACATCCCGCTGATTGAGGACGTGACCAGTAGCAATTTCACCTGGAGCGCTTCCTGCTTGCCTTTTGGGTCAGTCACTGGGTTTACTGCCAGCCAGTCAATCGGAACGAATACTATTACCGACATGCTTACCAATACCGGAAATGTTGTTTCGACGGTTACCTATCTGATCACGCCCCATGCAAACGGTTGTTCAGGCCCATCTGCCGGCTTAACCTTCCCGGTTAATCCAACCCCGGTAATATCATGCCTGCCGGGACAATCCATCTGCTCAGGTGCAGCCTCTTCGCCCATCGTACTGAATTCAACAGTTACCGGAACCCAGTTCTCCTGGTCGGCTGCCTGTCCGGTGGGCAGTATCAATCCGTGTCCTGTTGCCCCTGGAACCGGAAGTCCGATTTCCCCTGTGAATTTCATGAATGTCACCAACATTCAGCAGGAAGTAACTTATTCCATCACCTCCTCCTTCAGCAACTGCCCCGGAACCTCGGCCACCCATGTGGTGACCGTCAACCCCAGCCCAACTGTTACCAACTGGCCACTTGAACAAACACTGTGCTCAGGACAAACAAGTGCATCGATCAACCTGACTTCAACAGTAGTTGGAACAACTTTTTCCTGGACAGCAAATACAACGGCCCCCATCACCGGTTTTTCGACCTTCGGCACAGATAATATCCCTGCACAAACGCTCTCAATTCCTTCAGGAAACTCGGGTTTTATCACCTATCACATCATTCCATCATTCACCGGCGGCACATCGTGTCCGGGTGCCCCTACCGATTATAAAATTCATGTAAATCCGCTACCAACACCTGCTGTTTCCGGAAGTACCCTGGTGTGCGAACTTCAACCAAATGTCACCTACACCACCCCGTCTGTACCGGGACATTCATACAGCTGGACCATCATCGGCGCCACCAGTGTGATGAATGCCAACACCAATGCCGTAACCGTTACCTGGGGGCCTTACACAGCTTCCCCCGGAATAGTGACGGTAACCGAGACCATTGATGCGACCGGCTGTCAGCAAACCACTGTGTCATATAATGTTGTGTTGCAGCAAAGACCTATTCCTACACTCGCCGGACCAATTTCGGTGTGTGTGGGTTCAACGAATAAAATTTACCAGACCGAAACCGGGATGTCAAATTACACCTGGTCAGTCACTGGCGGAAGCATCACTACAGGTGGTGGCGCCGGTAGTTCTTCTGCAACCATTGCATGGAACACTGCCGGGTTGCAAACGGTTGAAGTCAATTACCATAATTCTCTGAGCTGCCCCGGATACCCTGCAAAACAATTATTTGTCACAGTCAATCCCTTGCCAGTTACCACCATCGTCCAGGGACCAGGGCCTGTTTGTGAAACTGCGTCACATACCTACGAAGTGCCGGTTGATCCTTCATGTACCTTTGCATGGACGATTTCTCCCACAGGCCGGGGAACAGTTTCTTCAGGACAGGGAGGTAATCTGATAAGCATTGATTGGTTAACCAGCGGAAATGCAGTTGTGGCTGTTACCGGCACCAATTCAACTACCGGCTGTACATCTTCAGCAACCTTCCCGGTCATTGTCAATCCAAAACCTGTCCCGGTTTTTACGGCATGCTTCGATGTAATTACCACACCCGGTGCAAAAAAAATCAATCTCCGGGGGGGGTATCCTGCATTACCCGCTCAGGGAGTTTATTCAGGAAACAGGGTATCATTCAACAATGGTTCAGGAAATTACGAATTTGACCCTACCGGAGCAAGCGCGGGAAGCTATCCAGTCACCTATACTTTTACCAACACTTTTGGATGCCAGGCTAATGCGCCGGCAATTTCCATCACTGTTACAAACAATACTTTCTTTTGCGGAGGCAAACTCACCGATGTGCGCGATGGCAAACAATATCAGACTGCCACCCTTGCCGGCCGCTGCTGGATGACAGAGAATCTCAGCTACGGCAATATTTTAACCGGGGTGCCTGCAATGCCTCAAACAGACAATTGTGTGGTTGAAAAATATTGCTCATCTGCCGATGCCGGGTGTTTAAACCAGGGTGGTTTTTACCAGTGGGACGAATTAATGGACTACTCAGTTTCAACCTTTACGAAAGGTATTTGTCCCCCGGAATGGCATGTCCCTTCAGAAACGGAATGGCAACAATTAATCGACAACCTGATTACAGGAATTGGGACGCCAAATGCCAATGCGGCTTTGTCGCCAGAGTTAAAGGACCTCTTACTTCCCAGTGGATTTCATGCTATACTAGGCGGTTTTAACTACC
>JBAXFM010000149.1:0-12387 GCA_037139855.1 Bacteroidota bacterium | reverse complement strand
AAAAACATTATGAAAAAATTCTATAGCCTTTTCATTCCAGCCGTATCCGTTCTGTTTGTCATTCTGATGGCCAGCTTTGGCGGCGGCGATCTTAAAAATTCAAATGGCGCTCCTGCAGGCAATACCAACTCCCCCGGTGACGGGCAGAACTGCACTCATTGCATGGGCGGAACAGCCTTACCGGTTACCGGATGGATCACATCTGATGTTCCTTCTTCAGGATACCTGGCCGGTTCAACTTACACCATCACGGTCACTGCAACCGGGGCGGGAAACAAGGGATTTGAAGTTTCTCCGCAGGATTTGTCTGGCGCGCTGATCGGAACATTGACTGCCGGAACCGGCAGCAAACTTGTGGGCAGCAACAAATATGTGACCCACAATGCCAGAAAAACGGGTAATCCATCATCATGGACTTTCCAATGGACTGCACCATCCGGTGGCGCCGGAAATGTAACCTTTTATGGTTCAATCATTGTTGGGCAATCCAATACAAAAACCACCACCCTGGTGATAAGTCAGAGTACAGTTGGAATGGCTGAGCAAACACAGCCCGTTTTATCGGTTTACCCCAACCCTGCCCGCGAAAGTTTTACTGTCTCCACGATTATGAACTCACCAGGAGACCTGAAGATTGACCTGTTGAATTACCAGGGTATCGTCGTTTCGAATTTGATGAAGGAACCCTGCGAGGCCGGCAACATTACAAAGAATTTTCCGGTCAGTCAACCGGCAGGGATATACTTTTTAAAGGTGTCATCCGGCGGAACTGAACGTTATTGCAAACTAATCCTTGTTCATTAAACATTCGCCAGGCGTAATTTCCGGTCTTTGTTTCGTTGTATGAACATTAGAATTAAAACCACTATCAGATTGATAAACAATATGAAAGGCACCAGCAGGCCATGAATTAGATTATAAATCAATGGCATTTTCGTCGGACCGGTTGTATATGGGTTGCCGGGATGAGCCTTTTGGTATGCTACCATGCCTTTTATCATTTCAGCATAATCCTGGCTTACGCAGGCACCCCTTTTAATCATTTCATCTTCGGCGCCCTCAAATTCAAACGGGAAATCATTTTTACAAAATTGTTTGTCCAACGGGGTATGAAAAATAAACCCGGTAAAAACATCTTTATAGTTCAATCCCCTGATTTGGGCAAACCTGGCGTCAAAGTGGTCTTCACCAAACGGACTGCCGGCAAAGGAAAATCCTGCGGCCGGATTCCCTAAAAGCCTAAAAGCCGCATCCCACTTTCCTTTCTGAACAGGAATAAATGCCCACAGGTATTGCATCGACTCCGTATTCATCATTACATTTGCCACCTTGCCGGGTAAAGCCTTCATGATGTACCCGGTGGTTGAGCCGAAACAGTTCCTGCCATTGGGAGCCAACCCGTATCCATGATAGGTGTTCATGATCACCAGCGCCTTTGATCGTTTTTCATGCGAAAGAACCTTTTTATATGTTTCGATCACCCGGACAGCCATCAGGCTGTCTCTTTTTGGGTTGGTATAACCGCTGATATGGGTTTCATGTGTTGCGGTCTTCCAATTCACGGGCAAATCAGTAAAATACCAGTGAATCTTATTGCTGTCGGGCAATGCCTGGTTCACCTCATTAACCGTTTTGAACATATCATACAGATTGGTATTGTTCCACAGGGGCCAGATTGCACTGCTGTTGACCTGAAGACGCGCAGTGGCACGGTTTAACGCATCCTCATTTTCAAAATGGCTTAACAGGTAATGATCCAGGGAATCCTGGTAACTGACTGATCCGCATTCGGTGAAAATATTTCCCACATTGTCAGAAAACCGCTTGTCCTTTAATACCTTAAAAATAAATTCATATTGTGAATATTCGGGATGCATACGTTCCGAAATCACCACGATATCATATTTCGTAAACAAACTGAACAGGTAATCAACAGGGTCCTTTGCACCTTTTACAATGAAATCAGCATATTTTCTTACCTCGTTGGTTTTCGGATAGGAGACTGGCGGTATGGTAGCGATGTTGTCGAAATTACGGACAAACGGCAAGACTGATATTGCGATGCATGTAAGATACAATCCCCCCAGGAAGCCAAAGCTATAATTCAACCGTGATCCTGATGATTTTTGGATATTGATTGTCTTTGTTTTGGATAGAAATTCCCACCAGGTACGTTTAAAGGCCAGCAGGAAGAGGCCTGAACCAATGAATACCAAGAGCATATCAGATGCAATGACCACCGCATTGCTTTTAAATGGAATATTCTGAAAAAGATACAGGGGGACGATGATTCCGACCATACCTTTCAGCAGAACTTCACGGATAAGAAGATTGACCGGCGTGGTTTTATGCTCATCTTTCCGGACAATTTTCAATCCAGTGAAAAGTTTGGCAGGCGTTTGCCCATCCAACAGCAAGTAGGATAGGAAATAGTATCCGATAAAAACTCCAATAATAATATTCCCAAAGGCAATAAAAGTGAATTGATAAACCAGGATCTGGGTTAACATTGCAACGCAGTAAATAGCAGCAATATCCAAAAGAAAGGATCCAAGCCTGGACCAGAAATAGGTTTTTCGTTTCATCAGGAAATTCATTAAAGTGATCTCCTTCTCACCGGCATGGTCATGCACCGTGCCCCCCCGCCTCCGCGGGCAAGTTCGCTGCCTTCGATGGCAATGACACATTTTTTATAGTCGTTGACGTCGGTTTTGCATTTCACGATCGATCTGGCCTTTATGATTTCAAAACCATGTTTCGACAATTCGTCCAGCGTGTAAGTATTGCGTGCATAACCAATTACTTTGCCGGGAGCGATGGCGAAAAAGTTGGCGCCTGAGTGCCATTGTTCTCGTTGCTGGGTCCAGGGATCAGCCGTTCCGCCACAAATTACCGGTTCGAGACAGAAGCCAAGTTTATTCAGGGCTGTAACCAGGTTCTCTTCGTTGAAGATCGAAACTACTTTCCCCTGCTCAACTATGAGATGAACCGTTTGCAACTTATTGGTTTTGAGTATTACGGGCTCATATACCATGCATTTGTCCTGGTCGAGCAGGGTGAAGACCATGTCGAGATGAATAAAGGATTCTGGTTTGAATGGAAGTTCCTGGACCAGGATATGCTTTGAAAGTTTTTCTCGTTTATACCAGTCCAGCAGGAAATCGATTCCCTGAGAAGTAGTGCGTGTTCCTGTGCCAACCAGCAGCACATCTTCACGGGCCACGATCACATCGCCGCCTTCAATGGTAATGTTTGCCTTCTGCGGCCAATGGGCGGGATTGATGGTTTCGACGCCAAACTCAGGATGGTGCCTGAAAATGCTCTCCATGATGATCGACTCACGCTCACGAACGACACTGGCCATTTTGGAAATGAGCACTTTGTTTGATAGGCACACGGCGGAGTCGCGCATGAAAAAGAAATTATGCAAAGGCATTAGTTCATATCGTCCTTTGTTCAGAAATTTGGTAAGGTTGTCTTTCTGCATCAGCACCCCTTCAATCAGCGCCGTTGACAGGTCGCCAGAAGGAAGTTCAAGTAAATAGTCGCGGATACTCTCTGTGTTTTCGTTCCTGCAAATGTTTTTGACCAGCTCCTGCCTGGCAACAGGCTGTTCAACCACCTCTTTCAGCAAGTCTCTGACTTCATAGGTTTGTGCTACTTTTGAAAGGACACCTTGAAGCTGGCTGTATTCAGACAAACCAATGTTCAGGTTGAGGATGTCACTGTATAAAGCACGTTCGGCATTCTCTGGCGTCATGTTTTCCACCTCGGCGCCCGGCGAATGGATGATTACTGATTCCAGTTCACCAATCTCTGAACGGATATCTACAAATAGTTTTTCTGGCATTGGGTCAATTTTGCAACAAAATTAGTGTTTCCTCTCCTGAGTTCAATGGACACTATTGTTTTCATATCTTTGTGACTGATTTAAATCATCACCAGATGCATCGAATTTTTATTTTATTGTCAGCCATGATAGTATTTTCCGGAACGGTCTCCGCCCAGAATGGCAATCCTTTTTTGGAAGAATGGAAAACCCCATTCCAGGTACCACCGTTTGAACAGATTAAAAATGAGCACTATATGCCAGCCTTTCAGGCAGGAATGCTGCAACATCAGGCTGAAATAGATGCCATCGTCAAGGAGTCAAAGCCGCCCACATTTGAAAATACCATTATAGCCCTGGATCGCAGCGGACATTTACTCACGAAGGTAAGCGCTGTTTTTTACGCATTGAATGGCGCCAATACAAACAAAGAGATGCAGGAGATCGCCCGAAAACTTTCTCCATTGACCACCAAACATGCTGATGACATTGATTTGAATCCCGGTTTGTTCAAGCGTATCAAGACCCTCTATGACCAGAAAGACAATCTGAAGCTTGATCCGCAGCAAATGAGGCTTCTGACAGAAACCTATAAAAATTTTGTCAGGTCTGGCGCCGGTCTCGACCCTGAAAAACAGGACCATCTCCGAAAACTAAACAGTCAGATTGACATGCTTCAGCTCACATTCGGGCAGAACCTGCTGGCCGAAACCAATGGTTTTAAATTAGTACTTGATGAAAAATCGTCCCTGGCAGGATTACCGGAGGACGTAATCAGAATCGCAGCAGAAACGGCCAACCAGGATAGTGCAACAAAAGGAAAATGGGTTTTTACCCTGCAAAATCCAAGTATAACTCCATTCCTGCAATGTTCGGAAAAGCGAAATCTGAGGGAACGGATATTCAATGCATCACACAATCGTTGTAACAACAACAACGAAAAAGACAACAAAGCCATCATTCTGCAACTCATACAATTCCGCACCGAAAAGGCAAGATTGCTGGGTTATCCCACCTGGGCCGACTTTGCGCTTGACGATCGCATGGCGAAAAAACCTGAAAATGTTTACAAGCTTCTCGACCAGGTATGGCAGCCCGCCATTGCCCAGGCGAAAAATGAGCTTTCAGCCATGCAAAAGATCGTTGATCATGAGAAAGGGGGATTGAACCTTGAAGCGTATGACTGGTCATTCTACAGTGAAAAGTTAAAAAAACAGGTTTACGCCCTTGATGAAGAGGTTATTAAACCATATTTTAAACTGGAGAATGTCAGAGATGGTATTTTCTATGTAGCTGAAAAACTCTATGGAATCACATTTACTGAAGTTAAAAACGCACCAAAATATTTCAATGATGTAAAACTGTATGAATGCAAAGATGCAGACGGCAGTCACCTGGGAGTGGTTTACATGGACTTTCATCCCCGTGCCGGAAAACGTGGCGGGGCATGGTGTGGCAGCTATCGTACCCAATCCTATCAGGATGGAAAACGTGTTGCTCCTGTTGTTACCATCGTTACCAATTTTTCGCCGCCCTCAGCAGAAAAACCTGCTCTTCTGACATCAGATGAAGTGGAAACATTTTTCCATGAATTCGGCCATGCACTCAATGGTTTGCTGAAAAATGTTCGTTACAAGGGACTATCCGGAGTGCCACGCGATTTCGTAGAGTTGCCCAGTCAGATCATGGAGCATTGGGCCTTCGAACCTGAAGTGCTCAGGGTGTATGCAAAACATTATAAAACCGGACAGATAATTCCTGCGGAGCTTGTGGAAAAAATCAAGAAAAGCAGCAACTACGGCCAGGGTTTTAAAACGACCGAATACCTTGCAGCCTGCTACCTGGATATGGATTACCATACTATGTCCGATCTTCCTCCGGATCAGGCGCAAAAAATGCAGGCATCGCCTGCACCAATCACCGCAATGACTGCACCAATTACCGAAAATTCTGCACCACATAATCTCAGCATGGGAGTGATTGATTTTGAGACAATTTCCATGAAAAAGATTGGCCTTATTCCACAAATCCCCCCAAGGTACCGTTCAACCTATTTTCAGCATTCAATGACGGGTGGCTACACGGCAGGTTACTACAGTTATATTTGGGCTGAAGTCCTGGATGCCGATGCATTTCAGGCATTTAAGGAAAAAGGAGATATTTTCGACAAAGAGACTGCACTGAAATTCAGGCAGTGTATCCTTGAACCAGGCGGAACGAAAGACGCCGCCCAACTTTATCTTGATTTCAGGGGTCACGAACCTGGGATCGATCCGTTACTCGAAAACCGCGGATTGAAATAAATCTGGCGATTCCGAAACATTTTATCCCTCAAGGACTATTCTTCGAATGATTTTTTTTTATTCATCAGGCAAGGATAGAATCTCCTATTGTTTTTTTGATTAGGCGCAATCGTACCAGTAAATTTTAATTGGTCCGGCAGCATTGTTAAAAAATGTTAATTATTCAGCCTATTTAGACTAAATCTATATACATTTGTATTCTGGATAGTTGAATATCCTTTTGCTTCTACACTCTTTTCATGAAATCCCACCGCGCCCTTGGCAGCGCCTTCATTTGCCGAAAGTAAATATACATTTTTTATCAATGCAAAAACGTCTAAAACATTCAGGAGGAATAATATGGACATTATTTATACCAATAACGGAAACATTCATGGGTTCCGTTTTTTCCCTCAATCAGTAACCAGGCATAGGTTTTTTGTACTGGTATTCATGTTACTGATGTCAGTTTTATCAATAAAATCATTTGCCCAGGTAGTTTGCTGCCCTGATTTTTATCTAAAAGATGCCGTAGAGATTTGCGCCTCTGATTTTGCCTGCAGCAATACCTCCCCTGCCGGAGGTCAGGGTCATGCAATGGTTGCATGCAAATTAAGCGCTCATACCTATACCGTGTATCCCAACACTGCACCCTACATATATACCTGGACAGTCAGCGGTGGAACTCCAACAAATTTCACTGGAAATCCCAATACAATTTTATGGGGTTCAGGTACCACAGGATTTATCAAAGTAGTTATCAGCGGGGGAGGGTGCCTTGATTCTATCGTACAGCAAATCTGCCTGATAGATGGCCCGAAGGCCAATTTCACAGCAGTTCCGAATCCTGTTTGTACCGGGGGTCTTGTTCATTTTACCAATAATTCTACCGGAGGAGGCAGCTATTTATGGGATTTTGGCGATGGGACCACTTCCACACTTGCCAACCCACCTGATCATAATTATATTTCAGCAGGATTCTATACCGTAATTCTTACTGCTACCGATATGGGGCCGGCTAAACAGGGAACTGATCAAAGAACACCATGCGGATGTTCAGATACCGCATCAGTGATCATACAGGTCAAAAACGGAGTAGGACCAAGCATTGATAAAACCTGCTGTTTCGGTACAGTATGCCCTGGCGATACTTCATCATTTTGTACCACACTGGTATGTGGCACCTATAACTGGACGGTTGCGGGTGGAAGCATTATTTCCGGAGCAGGCACCAGTTGTATTAAAATAAAGTGGGATGCAGTATATACTGTTCCAACAACAGTAACTCTTTCGGCGCCATGTACCTCTGGTACCTGTCCGGGTTCGACAACACTTAATGTGCCTGTTTTATACCCGAATCTTCCCATCAGCGGACCAAATCCACTCTGCGTAGGGTCTTCCGGCAGTTTTTTTCTGCCTTCAATGCCCGGCACCTATTATAGCTGGACAACAACTGCACCGGCGGGAACTTATTCTTTCAATGATAAAGACCGGAATGTAGCCAACGTAAATATGACCTTCAACCTGGCAGGAACTTATCAGATTAAATGTATTTACACCAATCCATTGGCCGGATGCAGTGGAACCAGCATTTTTAACCTTAACGTACTGCCAGTGTTTTCTATCTCAGGCTCTGAATTGGTTTGCCAGTATTCGTCTCCGACATATTTTGCCAGTGCCGCAGCCAACTGGGTTGTTACACCAGTTGGCGCTTTTGTACCGCCGGGTTCCGGAATTTCAAAAATAATTACCTGGAATACTCCCGGAACCTACCTCATCACAGCAACACCAACCGTTGCAGGCGTTTATTGTAATCCGAACGCGATTAAAATCGTACAGGTGGTTGCCATACCCATCCTCGGACCGATTGTGGGGCCAACCCTTGTCTGTCCCGACAAAAACTCAACCTTCAGCATTACCTCGAACAAGCCCGGTAATCCTTTTACCTGGCTGATAACCAGTGGTACCGGAACTATTCAAACACAGTTTGGCGCCGACAAGGATTCTGCGATTATCAAATTGACCGGCACCGGTCCTTCATGGACTATTGGTGTTTACCAGGAAATAGAAATCAGTCCGGGTGTATTATGCCAATCTTTAACACAAACACTTGTAGTGAACCGTTATGGCGCTCCAACAGTGACAGGCCCGCCGGTAGTTTGTGTAGATGCGATCACTACTTTTACCGCTACCGGCCCCACCCCACCCGGAGGATACCAGTGGTCGATACTTCCTCCTTTTTCAAACAGGGGAACTGTTATTGGTCCACAGGGTTTAAGTACGGCAAACATACGTTGGCATGGCCCACCGGCTGTTGGGGTGATCGTTGTGGCATCAAATTGCGGAGGATCAGGATCCACTGCTGTTACAATAGCAAACCCACCAGCCATTCCGGTAATTACTGCGAACGGGTCTCTGACATATTGTTTACCCGCTTTACCTGCAACAGGTTTCACGCTGAGTGTCCCCAATATATATTCGAGTTACCAGTGGTATGGTCCCGCCGGGCTTGTGAGCGGAGCAACAAACGCTTCTTATACCCCGGCAGCCGGGACCTTCCCGCCAGCAGGGGGTTCATTTATTTTTACGGTCGTCGTGTCAAACGGAATTTGCTCAGTATCTGCCAAAGTACAGGTACTCATAGGCACCTGTTCAGGGACCGGATTGCCTCCAAACCCGATCACCTGTGCCATTGATTTTATACCACCCACAGTTTGTGTAAACCAACCGGCAACCTTTACGGCTGTTCCTGGTGGTGTTTTTACCTACCAATGGGACTTTGGTGACGGAGCCACTTCATTCGAATCACCAACACAACATTCATATTTATCCGCTGGCACTTACAGCGTTACTGTGACAGCTACCCTGGGAACCTGTGTTGCAACAAAGGTACACTCAGTTACGGTGAACCCATCTCCTGTTTGTTCGATCACAGTACTCCCGGATACCATGTTCTGCCCCGGAAGTTCTGTGACATTTTCAGGTTGCACCGGCATGAGTTCTTATCAGTGGTATAAAGATGGCAATCTCATTACCGGAGCAACCAGTATAAATTATAATGCAACTCAGCATGGTGAATACTGGTTGGAAGTCACAAACAGTTTTGGTTGTCCATATACATCAAACCACATCTATATTTATAAGAAAGCATTGCCGAAAGCTAAAATTACCGGGAATGGATTGGTTTGCTCCTACCCAGGAGCTGTAGAGTCACTACAACTTTCAGCCTATTACAATGCCAACTATTCATATTTCTGGTCGAGTAATCCGACCGGGGCAACCTTTACCCCAAACAATAGTAACGCGAGTTTTATGACCACGGCCAGTATTACATTGCCTGCCGTTCTTCCATATACCTGTGCTTTTTATGTAAAGGTAACCGATCTTGTAACCGGTTGTGAAAACAGGGATACCCTGTGTGTGACATTTTTCCAGACCCCTTCACTGACTGTGAGTGCAACCTATTTCAGTGGTTGTGAAGGAACACCGGATACATTAAAACCCAACCCCAATAATCCCGGTTTATATCATTATCAGTGGAGCAATGGAAAAACAACACCATCCATCATTGTAAAAGCGGCAGGAACTTACAGTTTAACAATGACAGATAAAAAAACCGGGTGTTCTGTGACAGCATTGGCAGCCATGATCCACCCAAAACCTGATTTGAGCTTGTTCCCCAGAGGTTGCGACACTATTTGCGATACGGCCTCATTTCACCTGTATATCCCATTGCCACTGACTGCATTGCCCCCTCTTGATACGTATGCAGGCGCTTATCCTGTGATAAAATGGTTTGACAATGGGAATTATGCAACGCCTGTCGGAACCGGGCAAAACCTGATCTTCACTTCCGTAGTACTGGGGAGTCATCAAATTTCGGTTGTTGTTGGAAATTCGTATGGCTGTTATGATACCGCAGGAGTGTTTTGCCTGAATGTGAGGCACTGTGAGCGATTCAACGGACTTGATTTCGGCGATGCACCTGAAAATACTTCCGGTACGTATAATTATCAAACACTGCTTCCCAACGGAGCCCGTCACAAAATCGTTCCGGGTGTTTACCTTGGAGCAAAAATTGACGCTGAAAAAAATGGGCAGCCAAGCATCGGCGCCGATTGTGATGACAACGACTGCGCAGGTCCTTCAGGAGGAGATGATGAGGATGGCGTGACCATGCCTGCGGTTATTGAGATCGGAAATACGATCAATATCAGTGTTCAGGCTTCTGTGGCCGGTTTCCTCGATTTATGGATCGATTATAATGTTAATGGGAATTGGACCGGTCCGGGTGAGCATGTTTTTACGACCCTTCCGATAGTTTCAGGCGCCAATGCACTTTCGTTTATCGTGCCTGCAACGGCGACCGTTGGCCAATCATATGCCCGTTTCCGGTTCCGCACGACCAACCCGCCCATCAGTTTCAATGGTCTTGTCAGCGATGGTGAAGTAGAGGATTACCCGGTGTATATTGATGAATGTTCACAGGGCACTGAAATGGACTTTGGCGATGCACCTGATCTACCTACTGTTGGGTTCAATTATCCAACATTGCTTGCCAGCAACGGAGCAAGGCATGTCAAATACCTGAACATTCGCCTGGGAGCGCTTATCGATGCTGAACCCAATGGTCAGCCAAATGCGCTGGCGCTGGGTGATGACTTGTCGGCCCTTGCCGATGAAGATGGCGTTCAGTTTGTTGGAACGATGTACGTCGGACTACCCGCCAATATCAAGGTTACTGCTTCAGTCCCCGGATTTTTAAATGCATGGATGGATTTCAACAAAGATGGCGACTGGGCCGACCCCGGAGAACAGATCTTTACCAACCAGCCATTGTCGGCCGGGGTTAACAACCTCACTTTTACCATTCCTACAACAGCCCAGCAGGGAAAAACCTATTCGAGGTTCAGGTTTAACACCATCGGAGGTTTGAACTATTACGGACTGGCACTCAATGGTGAAGTTGAAGACTACCAGGTTCATGCCTGTCCATACTGGTGGCCGGTGCATACCAACCTGAAACATTATATCACCATTCCCCACAACCTGCCAAATCTGCATGCAGGCGATGTTCTTGGGGTATTCTACACCGATGCAAATGGTTTAAAGGTATGTGGCGGTCTTTCTGAGTTCAATGGAACCGACGATCAGATGATGATTGCTTATGGCGATGATCCGGCAACCCCTGTCAAGGATGGTTTTGTGGTTGGAGAACCCATTACCTGGAAACTATGTTCCGTGGTGAAAGGAGATGCCAACCCGATTGATGTAACGTATGATTTCACCTATCCGAGTCACAATGGGTTGTTTACCGTCAATGGGTTGTCGGCGCTGTCGGGGATCAACGGATTAAACGTTGTTGCCAGCGCCACACCCGGAACCATTTGCAATGGCGAAGCAGTTCAGTTGCATGCTGATGTTGGTGCGGCAGATGGAGTGTCGTTCATATGGCGGTCGCTGCCTTCAGGGTTTAATTCCGACCAGCGGAACCCTGTTGCCAATCCTACCGGAAACACTTCATATATCGTTGATGCGTTTGACGGGGTGTTCCATGCATATGATACCGTCACGGTAACTGTCACCCAGGTTAATCCATTGGTGGAACTGCTGCCGCTGAACAACATCACCATCCCTTCCAGCCAGAGCAGTTGTTACAATGCGACCATGGTCATTACGGTGGCAGGCAATGGAACAACTTTCATCGTGGAGAATGGAGGAAGCGTTCAGATGATCGCAGGACAGAAAATCAGTCTGCTGCCTGGAACCAAGGGTAACAGCGGATCATATCTGCATGCCATGATTACCAGCACCGGGGCATATTGTTGCAATACCACTCCACCAGCGCCAGCAATCATGAACAACGTACCTACCCAACCTGATGCAAACAAACCATTTTACAAAGTTTATCCCAATCCTACAAACGGCGCCTTCACCATTGAACTTAATGGTATTGCCGAGTCTGCCAATGTTTCGGTTGAGATTTACGGGATCCTTGGTGAACGTATTCTGAAAACTGATATGCATGGTTCCAGGCAACAAGTTTTTGACCTTTCAGGCAGACAACATGGAATTTACCTGGTTCGGCTCACATATGGCAAGGAATTGGGGATGACCAAAATTATCAAACAATAGTCATTATCAATTCATCTGTTTGAAAAAAAGCGACTTGCCTCATGCAAGTCGCTTTTTTTTTGGAACCAATGATCATCCACTCCAAACCAAAAAAAACTCACCCCGGATGGGGCTCGTAAAAATGTTCTAACTTTGAACTAT
>JBAXFM010000148.1:0-12465 GCA_037139855.1 Bacteroidota bacterium | reverse complement strand
AAAACAATTACATGATTACATTTGAAGAATTGGGCATCAGCAAAGAGATTGTGCTGGCCCTCGTGGACCTTGGTTTTGAAGTCCCAATGCCAGTGCAGGAAAAGGTTATTCCGCTCCTCCTCGGTGAAAAGACTGACATCGTAGCACTTGCCCAAACGGGAACAGGAAAAACAGCCGCATATGGATTGCCGCTGATCCAGCAAATCGACACCGGCAATCCCCTTCCACAGGCTTTGATCCTATGTCCCACCCGCGAACTTTGCGTTCAGATTGCAGGCGACCTCAACGACTTTGCCAAATACATTGACGATCTTCATGTACTCCCGGTATATGGAGGCAGCAGCTATGACGTACAGATCAAAGCCTTGAAAAGAGGTGTTCAGATTGTGGTGGCAACACCCGGGCGACTGATCGACCTGATGCACCGGAAAGCGATAAAATTGCGGGACGTCCAGTCGGTGGTGCTTGATGAAGCTGACGAAATGCTCAACATGGGATTCCTTGACAGCATCAACGACATCCTGGCAGAAGTACCGGAAAACAGGAGTACCCTCCTTTTTTCTGCCACCATGCCCAAAGAGGTTGCGGTGATTGCCAAAAATTACATGAAGAATCCTGTTGAAATCACTATTGGTAACCGCAACTCCGGCGCCGAAAACATCAAACATCTTTACTATACCGTTCATGCCAAAGATAAATATACGGCACTGAAGCGCATTGTTGATTTTTATCCATCCATCTATGGCATTGTATTCTGCCGTACACGTATTGATACCCAGGAGATTGCTGATAAACTTATTGCCGATGGCTATAATGCTGAAGCGCTTCATGGCGATCTGTCGCAGATGCAACGCGACAGTGTGATGCAAAAATTCAGGATCCGGCATGTTCAACTTCTTGTTGCCACGGATGTGGCTGCACGCGGACTGGATGTAAATGACCTGACCCACATCATCAATTATGCACTCCCCGATGACCTTTCTGCTTACACCCATCGCAGCGGAAGAACCGGTCGTGCCGGTAAAGCCGGCGTATCCATTGCCATCATCAACCTCAAGGAAAAACACCTGATCAGGCAGATTGAGAAGCTGATTAATAAATCTTTCATCCCTGCCAAAGTACCCGGCGGTCGCGAAATTTGTGAAAAACAGCTCTTTAATCTCATCAATAAAATGGAAAATGTGGAGATTGAGCATTCAGAGATTGATCCGTTCCTCCCCGCTATTTATAAAAAACTTGAATGGCTCGAAAAAGAAGATGTCATTAAACGTTTTGTGGCGCTTGAATTCAACCGTTTTCTTGAATATTATCGTAACGCCAAAGATATCAACGTATTTGAAGAAAAAGGTCGTGAATCATTCCGTGATAAAGGCGGAAAGGAATCATTCCGCGACAAAGGCGGGAAAGAATCCTTCCGCGACAAAGGCGGTCGCAAGGATTCCCGCAATGAGGTATCCTCCTTCACCCGCCTGGTGATCAATGCAGGCAAGGGAGACGGTCTTTATCCCAATAACCTGATTGAACTTATCAATGCCAACAGCCCGGGGAAAAGGATCCGCATCGGAGATATTTCCCTTGGAAAAAATGATGGCGTGTTCGAGGTTGATTCGGAATACGCTAAATTTCTCTCTCAGGCGCTTAGTGAAGCCGAGTTTAAAGGCGCCAACCTTTCCGTTGGAATAGCCAAGGGCGAATCGCAGGTCAGTGCACCCGAACGCCGTTCATTCAAGGATAAGGGAAAATTTAAAGAAGGCGCTGATTTCAAAAAAGGAAAAGGTTCGACTGACTTTAAAAAGGGTAAAAGTGGCGCTGATTTCAAGAAGGGAAAAGAATTTCCTGAAAACAAAGATCAGGAAATCAAATCCTGGATAAAATCGAAAGGCGACAATCCGTTTGCAGGGAGTGAAGAATGGGCCGGAAAGAAGAAGAATAAGAAGAAAAAATAGTTTAACGCGACAGTTTCGAACCTAACACTCAATTCAGTGCGCAAGGCATCAACTTTGCGTCAATTCTGGTATTAAGCGCCTCATCTTTTTGTTCAGTCCTGATGATCCGGTCGCGGTCATCCAATGTAAAAGGAATATCCTTTGTTTCAGCATGGCCTATGATAGGAATTGCTTTTTTGCCCCATACATGAATCCATTCCCCAAAAGTGCAATTCGCCCCCATTCCTTGTTGAAGAACGGGGTTAAAATGTTGGTTAAAATATTTTGATTTTTTATGCTTTTGAATTATATTAGCTAAATAATTCATTACCAATATTATATTGTTATGCTTTTACCCTGACGAGTTTCATGTTAAGTTATTCACAATTAATCTCTTTCCCATGAAAAACTGTGTATTATTTGTAACGATTTTTCTGCTTTCAGGAATCGGTGTTTTCTCCCAGGTAGGCATCAATGCCGACAACAGCCCGCCAAATGCATCCGCTATGCTGGATGTAAATTCAACCACAAAAGGCGTTTTGCTTTCCCGCATGACCCGTGTTCAGCGCAATAGTATCGTCAGCCCTGCTGAAGGCTTGATGGTTTATTGCACAAATTGCGGTCAAAATGGTTCGCTGAGCATTTTCACCAACGGCTCATGGATGACCTTTGCACCATGCACGATTGCTTCACCCGTAGCAGGTTCTCCCGCGATTTCGCAGGGTCAGATTGTTTGGAATTGGCTGGCAGTTTCAGGGGCAGCAGGCTACAAATGGAACACAACGGCAGATTATGAAACAGCAACCGATATGGCCGCAGCTACTGCTAAAACCGAAACCGGCACTGTTTGCGGAATAACTTATTCAAGATATGTTTGGACATATAGCAGTTGCTGCGAATCTGTCATGACAACGCTTACAGCTACTGTTCCTGCTGCAGTTCCTACAGCGCCCGTTGCTTCCACGCATGTTGCTACTCGAACTTCCATCGTCTGGAACTGGAATGCTGTGTCGGATGCAGTGGGCTATAAATGGAATACTACCGATGATTACACATCTGCCATTGAAATGGGAACCACCACCACCAGGAGTGAAACCGGTATGACCTGTGGCACGGCTTATACCCGCTACGTATGGGCATATAATGGATGTGGGTATTCCACTTCGTCATCTTTAGTCCAATCAACGCTTGCCTGTTGGATTTGCGGAGTTTCCACCCTGACCATTAACCACGTTGCAGGAGCGGTAGCTCCGGTTACAAAAACCACAACATATGGTACTGTTACCAATATCCCGGGTGAACTAACAAAGTGCTGGATTACCAGCAATCTTGGCTCGGACCACCAGGCAACGACAGTTAACGATGCTACTGAAGCTTCTTCCGGCTGGTACTGGCAGTTTAACCGAAAACAGGGGTATGAACATGATGGCACAACACGTACCCCAAATACCACTTGGATAACTTCCATCAATGAGGATCTTGACTGGGAGGCTGGCAATGATCCATGTACCATCGAACTGGGTATAGGCTGGCGCCTTCCAACATCCGATGAATGGAGCAACATTGATGCCGTTGGAAACTGGACAAACTGGAATGGTCCTTACGGATCTGACTTAAAACTCCATGCTGCCGGGAACCTGAGCGACAGCGGTGGTTCGATGGACAATCGCGGCTTTTACGGCGACTATTGGAGTAGTACGCGGTTTGGCTCGCCGGTCGGCGGAAACCAGTACTTCGACAGTAACACCAGCATCATGAACAGCAGTAGCAAAGCTTATGGCTGCTCCGTGCGCTGCGTAAGAGACTTCTAGTTTCCCCTCCTTCCCTAAAAAGGGTGGTGGGCGGGGTTGCCCATCTCCCGATAAATGCCTAAGTTTGCACCCCAAAACTACAACCATGCTCAAACAACTTATCGCCCGCCAAATGGTGAAGCGAACCAAGAGCCGGCAATTCCCTGTTGACTACCTTGAACAGAAACATGTTGACCAGGATCAGCCTTACCCCAACGACAGTTCATATTTCTACGGTGGCGATAAAGAAGGCAATGCCTTTATTACACGCATGGCTTTCCGCGAGCCCAAACGTTCAAACGAATACTGGTTCGATTTTTTCCTCAAGGATTTGGGATATTTCGGACTCACCTCCTCCCCCGGCCCCGAGGGTACCGGATTTCAACAGGGTACACTGAAATGGGACCCCATCGAAACCGGGAAGATCTGGAGGGTAACCTTCGAAGGTACAGTGCATGACCGGGATGGCAAGCCACACCGTTGCATTTTAAACCTGGTATTCACAGGAGATCATCCGGTGTATGATTTTGCTAAAAGTTCCGATCATTCTGCCATTGCAAAAGCTATAGCATCCGAGAAATGGACCAAAAAGTTCTTTCACTCTATGAAAGATACCCACCAGGTTCATTATGAGCAAACAGGAACGTTAAAAGGAACCATCATCCTGGATGGAAAAACCATTCAGCTTGACATGATGGGATCCCGCGACCACTCGTTTGGGTCGCGCAACTGGCATACCTGGGACCGGCATTACTGGATTACCGGTGTTTCGGATGCGGGAATGCATTGGACCGTTACCACCATCAAGTGGCAGTTTCTTGGCCGCCTTACAGCCGGTTTTATCACGGCCCCGGATGGCACCACCGATGCCATTGTTGAATGTACCGACCTGGAAACAGTTTCAAAAGAGCAATTGTTGCCCGATCATGGGTTTGTTGAAATAAAAACACGCAGTGGTAAGACCCATCAGATGGAATTCTGGCGCCACGGCGAATTTCCTTACCTGCACGATGGCAAATACATGATGCGGGAAGGAATCGGCACCTACAAATTCGATGGCATCGATGGAGTCGGGATGGTTGAATTCGGATTTCATGCGGATAAATATAAAGTTTAACCACTCCTTCCTCCCTTCCCTTTTTGGGGAAGGGACGGGGGTGGGGTACTTCCTATGGTAAAATTCCTCCACGAAATAAAAGATTCTGCTGCGGGTGGCAAGGCCCACGGACTGAAAACGCTGTTAGATCTCGGCATGCAGGTACCGGATGCCTTTGTTTTGATTCACCCGAAGGTTGAAACACTCAATGACGAATTAGTCAGAAAGCACCTTGCAGTTTTGGGCGATGGCCCCAAAGCGGTGCGATCATCAGCGGTAAGTGAAGATGGCAATGCTGCCTCATTCGCCGGACAGTTTGAATCGTATCTCGATCTCCAAACTTTCGATGAGATAAAAGCAGCTATTGTAAGATGTATTGAGGCGGCTGATGCTGACCGGGTAAAATCATATTCCGGGAGTTTGCTGTCAGAAGCGGACCTGCGCATCTCGGTGATTTTGCAAAACATGGTCGATGCCAGGGTAGCCGGTGTTGTATTTTCGGCCAATCCGGTGAACAACCGTCGGGATAAAGTAATCATCAATGCTGTTGCAGGAAAAGGCGAGGAGTTGGTAAGCGGAAAAGCCGACGCACATCATTATGAAGTATTCCGCAGCGGATCGAATGCAACGTCTGAAGCCGGGAAAAACGGTCATCTCCTGGATGAAAAAAACCTCAAGGAGATTCTTGAAGGCACCTTGCAGGCTGAAAAACACTATGCAAAACCTGTCGACCTCGAATGGGCCATCGATCATCACGGCATATTGCACTGGCTCCAGGTGAGGCCAATCACCACGCTCGGGGAGGTACATTACAACGAGCTTGATACTATTAAAGGACAAAGTGACGACATCTGGACCCTTGGAAATATTGGCGAGATGATGCCAGGGGTCGCTACTCCCCTCACCTATTCGGTCAGCGCCGAAGCCATCGACTATGGAATGACGATCCTGGCAGAGAGGGCAGGCGCTTTCAGACTTAAAGACCGCACTTCTCCCAGATATATCCAGATGTTTTACAACCGGTTGTTCATCAACATGAGCAACATGATGGATTATCCGAAAAATGTCTGGCTCAACAAAGCCTCCGATGTGCAGTTTGCCCTCAGCGGAAAAGTCTTTCCGGGTATCGAAGCCAAACCTGAGGCAATGTTACCCCGGCGGATACTGAATTTCTTCAGGCAGATGATCAATACCAACAAGGCTGCCAAACATCTGGAGGAACTTAAAAAACTGGAAGCCGGTTTCAGCATAGACACAACCGGCAACATGCAGCAAATTCATGAAAACCTTCAAAAGGCGATCCGTCCGTTGGGAATTGGGTTTGGGCATCACCTCAGTACCTCGGCACAATCAGGCACCCTTTATTCGGCTTTTATGCGCATCATGACCGGAGATAAACGTTTGCCAAACGCCGACGACCATCATGTTGCGACCATGCTCCTGCTGGACATTCCGGAAATCGAGAGCGCCGATGCCGTTAAAACCCTCGAACGGTTTGCATCAGAGATCCGCGAGGAAAAGAGATTTGCCGATCGTTTTGTGCATGCCGCGCCAGTTGAAGCCCTCCGGATATTGCAACATGACGCGCCTCCCGAAATCTCCAGGCAATTCAAACTTTTCATCGAAAGGCATGGTCACCGCTGCGTTCGCGAATCGGAACTCCGGGAAAAAACGTGGGAAGAAAATCCCCAGCTTCTCATCCAGACATTGCAAACCCGGGTGAGAATTGGCGAAGTGAAGCATTTCAGGCATGATGCACCAAAAGAGATCCGGGATGTTTTGGGTCACCTCCCTTTCTTAAAGCGCAGGATTTTGCTGGCTATGATTCCAACTGCACGAAAAGCAGTTGCCCGTAGGGAGATCTCAAAAGCCTATTCAATAAAAATGGTGAGCACGGTAAGGAAAGGCTACCGGATCCTGGCAACAAAGATGTTTGATGCCGGTTTGCTGGACGACACTGATCAAATTTATTTCCTGACGAACGATGAGATCGGTCAATTGCTCGGAGAGAACAATCCAGCCTGGAAAACCATTGCAAACCAGCGTCGGAAACTCCTGCCTGAACTCGACAATCTTGTCTTCGAAGAGATAAGCTTCGGGATTCCTGAACCGCTGGAAAATGAGGTGAAAATTGTGATTATGGAAGGACAGTTAAAAGGAATTCCGGTTAGCAGCGGAGTGGTTGAAGGCCGTGTACGAATCATTCATTCGCTGGATGATGCTGAACAACTCGAAGAAGGGGAAGTCATGGTGGCTTCTTTTACCGACATTGGCTGGACTCCCTATTTCAGCATCATCGCCGGACTGATCACCGAAATCGGCAGTCCGCTCTCCCACGGCGCAGTCGTTGCCCGTGAATATGGCATCCCCGCTGTCGTCGGCGCCAAAGGAGCCAAGAAATTTCTCGCCACCGGCGATCTGGTCAGGCTTGACGGAAACCGCGGGATCGTGGAGAAAATGATTGATTGATTGATTGATTGAATGATTGAATGATTGAATGAATGAATTTGGTTCAGAAAGGTCAGAGCAGTTTGTCAACCCTTAGAAAAACATTCCAGTACTTTTCCTTTGTCATATTTTCCCAATGAATCTGGTAGTACCGGTATTGGAATGTTTGTATCTGGCAAACGACAATGAACACAAAGATCAGGGACAAAAAAACACTCCTCAGCCGTTTGCTGCGAAGTTCTTTGAGCGATAACCCAAGCAGAATGGCAAAGAAAGGGATATATTCAAGATAAACCCTGGATGAAAAACTTCCACCATACCACCAGTTCCACCATGAAGATAACAGATATGTGAGTACGATCAGGAATGCAAATAGTGTATAAAACTCAAACCGGTTTTTTGTCCACAACACATACCCACCGCAAAGTGCCAGCAGTAGTATGGGGGAATAAAGAAATAGTCCCTTTTTATAGCTGAACAGGATGTCAATCATATGGGGACGAATAAAATTAAAGGTCTCAGCGCCATATGAATAAACCCAGAATTGTCCTGTGGAGATTTTATAGATGAAAGGCTGAATGCCAAGAACGAGTAAAAAGATCAGGATACTCAACAAATAACGATTTGCCCGGGCAAGAGCAAAGGTCATTCCCGATTTCAACGATTTCATTCCAGCGGCTAAAAAAGGGAGAGACAACAGAATCACGCCATTCACCGGCCTTATTAAAATGATGATTGCCGTAAGCGCTCCCAATAATACAACTTTCCCGGTAGAAGGGTTCATAAAATAACTCTTCCCATAAAACAGGAACATCGCCATAAAGGCAAAAGAGTAGATGTGCGACATGCCCGGCTCACCCACTGTATAATAGAATATATTGGTTCCAAAAACAATGGCCGCAAGCACAACAGCGCTATTCCATTTTTCGATCCCGTAAAGTTTCAGCAACCGGTTTAAAAAAATCAATCCCAAAAGAAGATAAAACAGGGCAGCCACACTGATAAGTACCGGATATGGTCTGGCATAACCATCAGCATCCAACGCCGCAGCAGTGCAATAAATGTGTGCGATCAGGAAAAACGGCAACTGGGCCAATGCGGTGCCGCAATAATATTTATCGATGGTCTTCCCGTTGCTTTGTGAACGATAGTCGTAATATAAGTTCTGATTATAGTATTTCTCCTTTTCGATCTTATCGAAAAAACCAAAGTTCAGATCATGATAAATAAACACTGCCGGAAGATACGCGTAATTCCCCTTTGCATCCGCCTCGATGATATCCTTCCAGTAATCTTTGCTCCAATTCAAATTCGAGCAAACCAAAACCATCACCAGCATCATAGCCGAAATGGTAATCAGAGGTATTCGTTTTATCATTCGTCACTCGTCATTTGTCATTCGTCAAATACTTTTCCCTGAGTCCCACCTTATCCGCTTCCAGAATGTTCTCAACAAAGTTGTTCAGTCCATCATATTTCTGATTAATCTGCGTCAGGGCAGCTGTCAGGTATTCCTTTCGGACTTCAAGCAACGGTCTGAGGATTTCCCCGTTCAAACCGGATTTTGTGACCTTGCTGATGATCTTTTCGGTATAGGATGCAGCAAATTGGTTGGTAGCCATATAATCATCCCAAATGTGATCCATTTCAACGCCAAGTGCCACCAACAGAAAAACGGTTGCCAGTCCGGTACGGTCTTTCCCGGCTGCACAGTGATAAACCAGCGGAAGGTTGTCAGTGTTGGCAAGAAGGTGCAGGAATCTTTTAAAGTCTGCCTGATGGGTGTCGATCATCCTGATATAATCTCCAATCAGCACAGTCTCCAACCCCTTTGCATCGTTGTTTTCCAAAAACTTTTCCGCTTTATCGCGCGCGGCATCATGGATATCAATATGGGTAACCTGCCTTACGGTGGAAATTTCCTGATCCGGTCGTTGTATGATCTCCCGCATGGCCCTGAAGTCGATGATCATGGCGAGGCCCATCTTTTCCAACTTCCGGATATCCTCCGATGAAAGTGAAAAAAAATCACCACTTCTGAAAAGCAAGCCGGATTTTATCGACCAGCCATCTGCCGTCCTGATCCCGCCAAGATCACGGAAATTCATTTGTGAAGTTAGAATTGTTTGCATGAGAACCCGGTTATGGGGACAAAAGTAATGTTTTTTCGGGATACAGGTGGAGAAGAAACCAAAGGTTCGCAGCAAATCTACCCACCCCCAACCCCTCCCTTGAAAAGGGAGGGGAGAAGTGCTACTAAGCACAACAGCAAGATATACAGTGTCTTGCCGGAGCAGAGGCCCTCCCCTCCCTGCGGGCAGGGAGGGGCCGGGGGTGGGTAGATTCACCAAAAACCACATTTCAGAGTGAACTCAAAATTTGAGAATTTGAGAAATGGTGTAATGGTGTATATCTTCGGCTCCGTAGGATCCGGATATGGGTAGCAGGTGCAGCGATGTTATCATTTTCCGTGCCATAGGTACGGAATTTCAGGTTTCAACCGAATCTATATCTTTGCACATAGGACACATCAGATAAAACCCTCATCAACTATGTCAACGATTTCCTGCAGATCCATTTTAACGATGGCCTTGCTCCTTACCATCCCCCTTATTTATCAATCTTACTCCCAAAACATTCCTGCGTATAAAAATCCATCCCTGCCCGTTGAAATCCGTGTAAATGACCTTCTTGTCCGAATGACCCCTGAGGAAAAATTCATGCAGATGTTTATGATCCCGGGGGATTTGAGCATCGGCAAGGACAAGTTAAAACCGGGAATTTTCGGTTTGCAGGTGTCGGCGAAAGGAGCAACCAATAATGGTGCCGGTCAAATGCTGGAATATGGTGCTTCCGGTTCGGCTGCCCAACAGGCCATCAAAATCAATGAACTGCAAAAATTTTTCAAAGAAGAAACCAGGCTTGGCATTCCCATCATCCCTTTTGATGAAGCCTTGCACGGATTAATCTGCGCCGGCGCAACAACATTTCCTCAGTCAATCGGACTGGCGGCATCCTTTGACTGCGATCTGATGCGCCAGGTAGCCGCAGCCATTGCAGCAGAAACCAGATCGCGCGGCATCAGGCAGATATTATCCCCGGTGCTCAACATTGCCCGGGATGTACGGTGGGGAAGAACGGAAGAAACCTATGGCGAAGACCCATATCTCGTTTCTCAGATGGGTCTTGCATTCATTTCTGAATTGGAAAAAGCCGAGATCATTGCTACACCGAAACACTTTGCCGTAAACGTGGGTGACGGAGGACGTGACAGCTATCCCATTCATTACAGCGAACGACTGATGGAAGAGATCTACTTTCCCGCCTTTAAAACTGCCATTCATCAGGCAGGCGCCCGCTCCCTGATGACAGCCTACAACTCCTTCGAGGGAAGTCCATGCACGGCCAGCAACTGGCTCCTGAACAAAAAATTAAAGCAAGAATGGAGTTTCAGCGGATTCGTCATTTCCGATGCCAGTGCTGTAGGTGGCGCCAATGTACTCCATTATACCGCCCCCGGATATGCTGAAGCCGGTAAGCAAGCCATTGAGAATGGCCTTGATGTGATCTTTCAGACCAGCTTCAGTCATGCGGCGCTGTTTTCCGAACCTTTTTTGAATGGAACTGTACGGAAGACAGCCATCGACAGCGCTGTGAGCAGGGTATTACGCGCCAAGTTTGAACTCGGACTCTTCGAAAATCCTTTTGTTGACCCTGCGGAAGCAAACAAACTCAATGGCACGGAAACTCACCACGCACTTGCGTTGCAAGCCGCCAGAGAATCAATCGTGATGCTTAAAAATGAGAATAATATCCTGCCCATCAACTCAAAGATCAGAACGATCGCGGTCATTGGAATAGATGCAGTTGAAGCCAGGCTGGGTGGTTACAGCGGACCAGGAAATCAAAAAGTTTCGATTCTGGAAGGGATTCAGCATGGCATGCCGGCTGGCGCGAAGGTTGAATACAGGGCCGGATGCGGACGGGAAAGCATCCAATATATTACGGTGCCGACGGAAAACCTCTGTTCCTATGGGAATGGTTTTAAAACCCAGGGGCTTTTCGGGGAGTATTTCAACAACATAACCCTCGACGCAAGGCCCAAGATCACACGGATGGATCCGGTAGTTGATTTTAGCTGGACCTTGTACGGCCCGGATCCGGCCATCCTGTTTGACTGGTTTTCGGCGCGATGGACGGGAAAAATCACCAGCAATTCAACAGGTACTTGCAAGATAGGCGTGGAAGGGAATGATGGTTACAGATTATACCTCAACAACAGGCTGGTCATTGATAACTGGGTTAAAAAATCATACGGGACACAGTTGACCGATTTTTCTTTTGTTAAAGGTAAAGAATATGACATCCGGCTTGAGTATTTCGAATGTACCGGCAATGCGCGTCTGAAACTGGTATGGAATGCCGGAGTGGCTGATACGATTAAAACGTCTATCAGCAATGCAGTTGAACTGGCATCGAAATCGGATATCGCCATTGTGGTGGCAGGCATCGAAGAGGGAGAGTTCCGCGACCGCTCCTCGCTGAAATTACCCGGAAGGCAGGAAGAGCTGATCCTGAAAATTGCCGCAACCGGTAAACCGGTGGTAGTGGTGCTGGTGGGCGGAAGCGCTATAACAATGGGCAACTGGATAAACCAGGTACAAGGAATTGTTGATGTTTGGTATCCGGGTGAAGCAGGTGGATTGGCCGTGGCTGATGTCCTGTTCGATCGATACAATCCTGCCGGCAGGTTGCCCATTACTTTTCCTATTTCTGAAGGTCAATTGCCTTTGGTTTACAACCATAAACCCACCGGGCGGGGCGATGACTACAATGATCTTTCAGGCATGCCTCTTTTCCCGTTTGGTTATGGATTGAGCTATACCACTTTTGAATATGGACACATGCGTTTCAGCCATGACACGATCCTTCCGGGGGAATCTGCAAAAGTGTATTTCAGGGTTAAAAACACAGGTCAGGTTGCCGGTGATGAAGTTTGCCAGCTGTATGTCAGAGACGAGCTATCATCCGTATCAACCCCGGTGATGGAATTAAAGGGGTTCAGCCGCATTCGCCTTAAACCAGGGGAAATGAAAGAGGTTGCATTCGATATTCCGCAGGAAATGCTCACATTGCCTGATGCAAACATGAAACGTGTCACCGAACCCGGAACTTTCAGGATCATGATCGGTTCGTCATCAAAGGA
>JBAXFM010000147.1:0-12471 GCA_037139855.1 Bacteroidota bacterium | reverse complement strand
AGCACATTAGCACATCAGCACATTATCCCACCAGCACATTCTCTAATTTAATCATCACCTGATGCGAATCGACAGTATCACCTTCCTTCACCAGGATTGCCTGTACTATTTTATCGCCGGTGGCTTTGAACTCGCTTTGCATCTTCATGGCCTCGACCACGATAAGCGTTTGTCCTGTTGAAACAATTTCCCCAACTTTCACAGGGATTTTCACGATTTTTCCGGGCATGGGTGATACAACCTGGTTTGATCCCTCCACCTCCATCCCCTGGTTTCGGTTGGTAATGTATTTCGACTCTGCATCAATCACCTCTGCATTAAAAGTTTTTGCAAAGGTATTCACGATGAATTTTTTACTGGATTCACCCCGGATGAGTTCTACATTGTAAGAATGACCATTGTAAATAATAGAATACACCCCGTTTTCAACCTCCACAATATCAAGGTCGTATTTCAGGTCATCCACCTTGATGAGGGCCTTATGCCCTACCCGGTTGAGCAGTTCAATCTTCGCGGTGCGATGTCCGATACTTATTTCGTATGCCATATGGATCAGTTATAATCGTAAAACATTCCGTTTGCGGCCAAAATCTTTCCAGTTACTTCCCAACTCTTCGGTATATTTCGGAGGTTGAATTTCAGCCAGTTTATCAAGGTAATCAATAAATGCGGTAATGATAGCCATATCCTCACATTCGGTTCCGCACAGTTTGGTGGTGAAAAGTCTGTCGTGGTTATCCTCGATAAAATGCGTATTGTACTTACCCGAGATAAAAGCGGGTGCATCCATGATACGCTCAAGAAATTTGATGGATGTTTTCACACCGGTGATCTTGTATTCATACAAGGCCCGGCGCATACGGGCAATTGATTCTTTTCTGGTCTCTCCCCAGGTGATCAGTTTGCAGATCATGGGGTCGTAGTGCATGGGAATCTCATATCCTTCATACACATACCCGTCATATCGTACACCCAAACCCAAAGGAACAGTGATGTGCTTGATAACCCCGGGGTTTGGCATAAAGTTGTTTTCGGGATCTTCGGCATATATACGGCACTGGATGGCATGGCCATGCTGGTGAAGATCTTCCTGTTTGAATGAAAGGGGTAATCCGTTGGCAATATTGATCTGTTCCTTCACCAGGTCAACACCCACAACCCTTTCGGTGACAGGATGTTCTACCTGAAGACGGGTATTCATTTCCAGAAAATAATATTCCAGCTGATCATTAACGATAAATTCAATGGTTCCGGCGCCTTCATAGTTCACTGCTTTGGCTGCCGCCACAGCCTTGGCCCCCATCTCTTTCCGTAACTCGGGGTTCATGAGTGGCGAAGGAGTTTCTTCAATCACTTTCTGGTGACGGCGCTGAATGGAGCATTCGCGTTCAAACAAGTGAACGACATTGCCATGCTGGTCGGCCAGTATCTGAAATTCAATATGATGGGGCGATTCGATGTATTTTTCAATATATACCGCATCGTCGCCAAAAGCATTCATGGCCTCTGACTTTGCCATGCGCAGTGACGGAATCAACTCCTCCATCTTTTTTACCAGTCGCATGCCTTTACCGCCGCCGCCAGCCGAAGCTTTGATCATGACGGGCAAACCTATTTCCTTTACGACTTCAAGCGCTTTGGTTTCATCCGAAAGTTTCTCCTTCGTCCCGGGAACAACCGGCACCCCCGAAGCGATCATGGTTTGCCGGGCGGTAATTTTATCGCCCATGGTACGGATTGCATAAGCATCCGGTCCGATAAACTTGATTCCTTCAGCCTTGCACCGTTCAGAAAAGCCGGCATTCTCAGAAAGAAATCCGTACCCGGGATGGATGGCATCAACTCCTGCCTTTTTAGCAGTGTCGATAATCTTCTCAATATTCAGATAGCTATCACGCGATGGAGCCGGACCTATGCAATAAGCTTCATCGGCGTAACGCACATGCATGGCCTGGCGGTCGGCATCAGAAAAAACTGCCACGGTGATGAGTCCAAGCTCACGGCATGATCGCATCACCCTAACAGCTATTTCTCCCCGATTGGCCACCAATACTTTTTTAATCATGTAGTTACAATTTAAAACTATTTATTCTGATTCTAAGAACGGGCAAAACTATTAAAAATTAATATTGCAACAGTAAATATATGTAGATATTTAAGGATATTTAACATTTAAGAGGGTATAAGGACACTTGTCCACTGAGTTGTTTTACCGTATTTTTGCAAGCCATGAAAAGAATTTTCTCCGGTACTACCAGCTTGTTCACAGGTTCCCGTTACAAACATGTCAGGGAAGTTTTTTGGTTTGCAATAATTACACTGGCTATCCACTATTCCTACCGGTTTTGGGCAAACGGCCTTCAATATTGGCCCATGCAGGCCTGGATGAAAGAACTGCATCAGGTTTTAACAGGATGGGTTTTTAATCAAAGCGTTTGGGTAGACCAGCACATACTGAATATTTCAATGAAAATCACTGATTATACCATGACCTTTGATAATGGCAGCTGGATAAGTATAAACGGAAGTTGTTCCGGGGATAAACAGATCCTGCAGTTTATGCTGTTAATAATAATTTATCCGGGGATTTGGAAACGCAAATTGTGGTTTATCCCACTGGGAATGATCATCATTCATTTTACCAACATTCTGCGGATTGTACTTCTTTCCGTTGTGTCAATCAATAAGCCTGAATGGTGGCACCTTGCGCATGATACGGCGCTGAGAGGCCTGTTTTATGTTGTGATTCTTATTTTGTGGATCATTTGGGTGGAGCGGATAAACAGGAAATCTGCCGTTTAGTCCGAATGTTTTATAACCAGGAAAATCTTTTAATGATTTTATAGCCAAAGAGCCCCACCATATACCAGAATTTGTTGATAATCAATTGCCAGCGACCGAAATTGATTACATCACCTCCGAATTTTGTTTTGAAATCCCTCACCCCATAAGGTTTTTGCGGATGACCAAGACCCATGAAATCAAAATAACGAAATTTGTGCTGCGTGGCATAATCAATTCCGGCCCACGTAGCCAGCACTCCGGGATAAAGATGTTTCAGCCGGTTCTGGATGCTACATATATACCACTCATGTACAGTATTTTTTCCGGAAAACGGACATACCATTCCACCGATAACCTGATCTTTATGCACAACGATTAATATAACACCCTTGTTCCCGAGTTGAATTCTCTCATAAAAGTTTGTAAAAAACGCTAAGGGAGGAAGGGGCTTCCTTACCTTTTTTTTGTACAGATCGAGAAGCAGGGTGTATAAATCCTCAACTTCGCTCTTCGATACAGCAGGCCGGATGACGGCTTTATTTTCGATACCCCGTCGTATTTGTCGCTGTTTTGCAGGTTTGATGGCAGGAATGACCTGACTTTCATCATGAACAGGAAGGATGTCATTCAAATGATCATGCCAAATGAAACCTGATTCCCGAAAAATTGCGGCATGTTCGCCCCAATGCTGCAGATTTCTGATTTCCACGAAAACAGTTTTCGCAGGAACCCGGGATTTCAAGGTAAGCAGCAGGGCACGTAAAACTATTTCCGGGTTCGGCAAGGAAACCGAAATGACCGGTCCTCCAATAACCAAAATGCGTTGAAAAGGAATGCCATAAAAATGATCAACGATGGTTAAACCAACCAGTATTCCGGTAAACGATTCTTCTGAATTTACGGCAACAATAACAAGTGGCTCAAAATTACTGCAATCCTTGAAAAGGGCAATATAATCGGGGGACTGAAAAAAACTCCCCTGGGGTTGCAGATTCAGAAATTCATTCCAATTCGCTAGCAAATCGCTGGAAAAAGGTTCCTCTAATAGCCGTACGAAAGGGTCATCATGCATGCTGAATTATTCACGGGGAACAATAAAACGTTGGTAAAAATAGGTAAAATCCCGGAATTGCGGCAGAATATTAACAATGGGTGTAACCCATCGGAAAAACCCCGGAGCCTGATTAAAAGCCCTGAAAGTGCGCAATCAATAAGAATAATCATCCATATTATATACCAATAAGCGTGTAGATTGAATTTTTAATTTACACGGTAAAACATTCGAAGAACAATGTATTATACACGAGCTATCGAACCTGATGTCATGCAAAGCATTGCCAACAATCCGGTAACGGCCATACTTGGGCCCAGGCAATGTGGTAAATCTACACTAGCCCGACATATCGCAAAAAGTAACGTAAAGGATTACCTATATCTTGACCTTGAACGGCCATCTGATATTACCAAGCTAAACGAAGCCGAATGGTTTTTAGGAACACAGAAAGGCAAACTCATTTGTTTAGATGAAATCCAGCGAAAACCGGAAATATTTCCTTTACTACACTCACTAGTTGATGAGTGGGGTGGAAACAGTCATTTTCTGGTGCTGGGTTCTGCTTCGCGAGATTTATTGAAGCAAAGTTCAGAAAGTCTGGCAGGCAGAATTTCATATAAACGATTAACACCTTTGATTTATACTGAGGTGAAGAATAATTACTCTGTTCAAGATTGCTTATCGAGGGGCGGTTTTCCAAGAAGTTTGCTGGCATTGGACAATAAAAAATCGTTTGAGTGGCGTGAAGATTTTATTGCTACTTTCCTTGAGAGGGATTTGCTGTTATGGTCGGGATTTTCACCGGTAACCATGCGTAAACTCTGGCAAATGCTGGCAAATTTAAATGGTCAGGTAGTAAACTTTTCCGCACTTGGAAGCTCTCTTGGGGTAAGTCATACAACAGTTAGAAATTATATCGAACTGCTTGCTTCTACATTTATGCTACAATTGCTTCCACCGTATCTTTCCAATATGGGAAAACGCCTGGTTAGATCCCCAAAAGTATACATCAGCGACATTGGCATTGCAAATGCATTACTTCGAATTTCTGACTTTGAACAACTTGCCGGTCATCCTTCATCCGGATGGGCTTGGGAGTCTCTGGTTTTAATAAACCTCACTGCCTCATTTCCGCAATTCAATTTCTCTTTTTATCGTACCAGTCATGGCGCAGAAATTGACATTGTGATAGAAAATGGTAACAAACGCATCGCAGTGGAATGTAAGTCCGGATTATCCCCAAAACTGAATACGGGGACTTTTACTGCTATAAAAGATATCCAACCGCTTTTAAGTTTGGTTGTGGCCCCGGTTGAGAATGGCTGGCCAATGAAAAATGGCATTAATGTGGTTAACATCAGTGAAGCGATTAGTATAATCAGCGCTTCTTTGGGATCATAACAAATATTATCGTACCTATTCATTTTTCAGCTACACTTTTTTTTTCTGATATGCTGCATTTTTTCCGATCTTTGGCAAATATTTTCTAAACCTGCTGATGTCGCCAAAACCTCTTTTTATTTCCCTGATGATTTTATTGCAATTGTTGTTCTCATGTCAGAACGACAATTCAAAATCTGCTGTACATAAAGGACTTCCGGTCCCCTCACAAAAAGAGAAAAAACCAAGTTATGATTCTATGCTTCAGGCGTTTCTTCTGCTTCAGAAGGATCCGTTGCTCCAAAATGCTTCGCTTGGATACCTTGTGGTAGATGTTACCTCCAAAGACCCTGTAATCGTGGCTGATTACCGCGCAAAGGAACTCATGATCCCGGCTTCAACACTGAAAATTTTCGTGACAGCCGCAGCCCTTGAGTATTTCGGAGCTCCTGTTATTCCTGAAGTTACCGTTACCAATCAGATGAGTGTGAACTGGAGATCGTCAAAACTGCTTAGGAAGATTGGTGGAAAAGTGTACAATACAGCCACAACCGCTGCCGGTGTTAAGGCAATCCTGGATTTCTGGACCACCAAAGGAGTGGATACGGAAGGAATGAATTTTTACGATGGAAATGGTCTGTCGCGGAACAATGCCATTTCCCCAAAACAATTGGTCGATGCCCTCTATGTGATGAGAACTTCCCCGTATTTCCAGGTATTTTATGAATCACTTCCCCTGGCGGGCCTCACCGGCACCCTGCATAAAGCCATGAGAGGCAGTGCAGCAGAAGGAAGAATTCATGCAAAAACAGGAACCATCGGCAAAGTGAAAAGTTTTGCCGGCTATGTTTCAACCATCACAGGCCGGAAACTGATTTTTTCCCTGATTGTCAATAATTTTGACTGTAGGGTAAAGTTGATGAAGAAGAAACTGGAGGCGGTGATGATTACGATGGCGGAGATATAAAACCACTTCACTTTTTTCCCTTGCCCCAAAACCCCCATGGTATTAGCATGCTCACCTTTTCCTGATAGGCTGCGTAATCTTTCCTGCGCTTCAGTAAACGTTTTTCAATCATCGGGATGCTGGCAAAGATGAACATGATGGTAATGGCCAACGGGCCAATGATTGCCCACCAGAAAGATGGATTTGCTGCAAGGGTAAATAGATAAAGCCCCCACCAAAAAAGAATTTCGCCCAAATAATTCGGGTGGCGCGACAGGGACCAAAGCCCTTGATTCATCGTTTTTCCAACCTCTTTATTCTGAGCCAGAAAGTTACGAAGCTGCCGGTCGGCAGCAGCCTCCAGCAGAATGGCATAACCTGTTACCAGAATGGCCATCAAATCAACCATGTTCAATTGCCTGTATCCCTGAACGACCGTCACCCATATTGATAGGGTCCCGCCAAACACCATCAGGGCCGGGAAAAGATGGATCCCGAAAAGACTTACAACCCAATAGGCTTTCCCGGTGTTTATGCGAAAATCAACATAGCGCCAGTCTTCATGCTTCAACCCTGGCCAGTGGCCCAGAAAATTCCAGGTAAGACGGCCACTGTAAGCTATTGTTAACATGAAAAGGATGATCACCCTGGGCGAGGCCGAAAAAAGCTCCCGTACACCAAAATGCACAACCAGTGGCTGTTCCCCGACAACCATTGCCAGATAATAAATGACCATCAGCGGAGGCGCCACACTCCAATAGGGATCAAAAACACTCGAATTGCTGAATAAAAAACTGCCGAGATAAATGAATACTACGGTTGCAGCAACTGCCACGGCCGATTTCAGCAGGATGGAGTAACCTGTTAAGGTACTGAGCCAAAAACCAACGCTGAAGGCTATCAGGTAGACGAATAATAATATTATACGTCCTTTTACTTTGTCACTCATAGTTCAAATATAAAACACAATATTTTTTTATCAGGGGACCCCACCCTAAATCCCTCCCCAATAAGGGAGGGACTATCGCCCCCTTCCCTTTTTGGGGAAGGGGGTCAGGGGGGTTAGGGTCTACACAAACGATTGCAAATCGTACAACTTCCGGTAAACGCCATTCCGTTCAAGCAAATCAAAATGAGTACCGCGTTCAACCAGTTCCCCGCTTTGCAGAACGATGATTTCGTCGGCAAACTGAATAGTGGAAAGACGATGGGCGATCACAACGGATGTTCGGTTGCGCATAAGATTTTCGAGGGCTTGCTGCACCAGGCGTTCCGATTCAGTATCCAGGGCAGAGGTGGCTTCGTCGAGAATGAGAATCGGAGGGTTTTTCAAAACAGCACGGGCAATACTGAGCCGCTGCCGCTGGCCGCCCGAAAGTTTTGTGCCCCGGTCGCCAATATTTGTAGCATATCCCTGTGGCATTTTTTCAATGAATTCGTGGGCATTGGCAACCTTTGCGGCAGCAATGACTTCTTCCTCACTGACGTTTTCCATGCCAAAAGCGATGTTGTTGAATACCGAATCGTTGAAGAGGATGGTTTCCTGAGAAACAATCCCCATTAATCCACGCAAATCATGGATAACGAAATCACGGATATCCACGCCATCAATGAATATGCCTCCGCCGAGACAATCATAAAAGCGTGGCAACAAATCAACCATGGTTGATTTTCCTCCGCCGGATGGCCCTACCACTGCAACGGTACGACCTTTGGGAATCACCAGGTTTATCTTTTTCAATACCGGTTCCTCCGCATAAGAGAAATCGACATTCCTGTAAACAATCTCAGAATGAAATTCCTTCTTGCTGATTGCGTCTGATTTTTCTTCAATTACTTCAGGTTCGCCCAACACCTGCTCAATCCTGTCGACAGAAGCAGCGCCTTTCTGAATATTATAAAATGCCTGTGTAATAGCTTTGGCAGGAGGCATCAGCTGAGAGAAAATCCCAAGGTAAACCAGAAAAGCGGCTGCATCCAGAAAATTTCCAGGGGTAAATACCAATTTTCCTCCGTACCACAACACAATGGTGACAACGCAGGCACTCAGGAATTCGCTTAACGGGGAGGCAAGGTCGCGTTTACGATACAACCGGATCATCAATCGGTTGTACTCCTGATTTGTTTGACGAAACCGCTTGTCGGCAAAACCGATGGCGTTAAAGGCTTTGATAATGCGGAGACCGGAAATGGTTTCTTCAATCATTGATAAAAGGATTCCCATCTTATACTGTCCTTTGTCAGAGGTGCGTTTCAGGCTTTTCCCAATCCTGCCAATGATAAAACCGCTGACCGGTAGCAGTACCAGCACGAAAACTGTAAGCGACGGACTGATCACAAACAACGTGATGAGGTAAGTCAGCATGGTGATCGGATCACGGAATGCCATTTCCAGGGAACTCATGATGGACCACTCTACTTCCTGCACATCGGTGGTCATGCGGGCGATGATATCGCCCTTGCGCTTTTCATTGAAATAAGACAAAGGAAGGATCAGAATTTTCAAATAGAGATCATTTCTCAGATCTTTCACCACACCATTGCGAACCACCGCCAGGAAATACATAGCCAGGTAGCGGAAAAGATTTTTAAGAAAATACAGGATAATAATGGTAATCCCAATATAAACCAGCATTTTCTCATTACCGTAACGCTGAAGCAACTGGCCGCAGTAATAATAGAAGTTATCTTTTAGCGCCTCAACCTCCATGTGCAAAGGGGGAGCTGACTGCGGAATGGCCATGCTGTGAAAGAGCATCTGTAAAACCGGGATGAACAGCCCGAATGATACCAGGGAAAAGATGACCGAAAGGATGTTGAAAATAACGTTAAGCATGGCATAAACCCAGTATGGCCCTGCATAACGAAGTATTTTAAAAAACCTTTTCATTGCGGCAAAGATAGCTCATTCGGTTGAAATATTTCATCATTAAAAAAAATCGTGCACACCATATAATTAAATATGTATATTTGTTGCCTAAATCCTGAAAAAATGAAAAAACTCTATACATTCTTGTTTCTGGCCGCTATTGTAATCATGGCAGCCTGCAGTAAAAGTGAAACCCCTGCTGATCCGGGTGCGGGTGCAAACTTCAAATTCAGCAGTCTGGTGGCTGCCGATACTGTGATCAAAGTGAATGACATTACCTCCATTTCTGCGAATGCTACCGGTGATGGATTGTCCTATGTCTGGACGGCTTCGTACGGCACATTTGTGGGGAGTGGCGCTACGGTACAATGGACCGTTTGCCACCAGGCCAAATTTACCATTTCCTGCCTGGTAACCGATCAGTACAATCACTCTGAAACAAAGACAATCATTGTCAGGTCGCACAATTAAAACGGCGCTCTTTGCAGTCAGCTGCATTGTCTTACTATTCCTGTCACATTCATCCGAAGCCCAGTGCTGCTCTACCGGCAGCCCGGTAGGCGCTTCGGTTTACGTGGGGGTTCTCGGTAAAAATTATTTGCGGGGAATAACCTACTACAGGCACAGTTATTCAGACACCTATTACGAAGGCTCCCATAAAACAACAGAAAACGTTGATCTTGCCAATTCAAGCTACAATTTTGCAGGTATTGCCATTGCTTATGGACTGACCAAACGTTTGACCATCGAAACCGACGCGGGTTATTATTTTGACAAAACGCAGAACCACCTCAATCCCAAGGTTCCCCAGTCCAAAGGGTATGGCATGTCGAATGGGAGCGTTACCTTAAAATATGGCGCCCTGGTTAAACCGGCTTCCCAGGTTGAGATTACAGCCGGCGCAGGATTCCGCTATCCCTTTACCACCCATCCCCAGTATATTGACGGAGTGCAGGTGAGCCGCGACCTCCAACCTTCAACGAATGCATTCGGGGCTTCTGCGATGCTCTTTCTCAACAAGGGATTTCCCTCAATAACCCTGCGGTTATTCTCCATCAGCCGGTATGACTATAATTTTCGCGCCAAAAACGATTATATTCAGCATACCGATTATAAATACGGAAATATACTGCTGAACTCCATTTTTGTTTCGAAAAAGATCATGAAGTACTTTTTCGGGATTGTACAGGTAAGGTATGAATGGAAAACCAATGACCAGGATTTCGCCAGCATCAGCTATGAAGAAAATTACAAGGTAGAAAATTCAGGTTTTAATCTTATAACGGTTTCCCCGCAATTGAGTTACAGCATTGTTGGAAAATGGAATCTGACCGTCCTCTGCGACATACCGGTATACAAGTTTTACAATGGCAAGCAGATGACTCCAAAATACTCTTTCGCGGTAAGTCTAACACGCGACTTTAACCTGGGCAAAAAACAGCCGAAGATTCAGCCTGCGGTTATCAAATAAATCAACTCCACCAGTACCTCAAGACTTTCCAGGTTTTAAAAACCTGGAAGGTCTGAACCATTTCTATTCGGCATCAATAAATTCATCGGCATCATCATAGGCCTCCAGTTTACGACCTAGCAATGGCAGTATTTTTCCTGTGATCATCCCTGTTATAAAAGCAACCACAATAGTAATCAGGATACCCATGAGCTGGCTCTCCATGTGCAGTCCCTTGATGACTGGCAGGGCAACCAAACCTCCCATGAGGCCCGGAAGACCATGCAGGTTGGTTACACCGCACGTATCAATGATTTTCATGAGTTTCTGCTGCTTCGACTGTATCACGGCAAATCCAAAGGTTGAGAGGCCGCCCGCCATGATCCCGATAAAGACAGCCATGGTATGGCTGGCGTCGGCACAGGTTGAACCGATAGCAACTCCTCCGGCCAGCGCTGCATTGGCAATATCGGCAATGCTGATCTTTTTGCGGATGGAAACCGAAACGAGATAAGTTGTAAGGGTAGATCCGCAAAGGGCCAGAATTACGTTTACAACCGTATGCGGCATTTGTGCAGGAGTGACAAGCGCAGCACAGAAACTGGGCCAGAAAATCCACAACATCATGCTGCCCAGCATGGAATAACGGTCGCTGGTTGCATCGGTTTCAATGGTTTTTTCAAATTCCTGTTTGGTGGTCATCGTGAGGGCTACCCCCAACCCGAAAATAGCGCCAAAAGCATGGATGACGATGGAACCTCCGGTATCAACTACCCCACCGGCTTTGATAAGCCCGAGTCCGCCATTCAGTACAATCCATTCGTTTAACATGTAAAATGGCACAAACAGCAACCCAAGCAAAACATACTGCTGCATTTTAAGACGCCCAAGTACTGCCCCGGCTGCAATAAGTAAACTGGCTGCACTGAATTCCGCCAGAATCAACCTCCTTATTTCACCGTCAACCCCATCCAGACCGACCCGGTTGATGAGCATGTACAGTGGCAGAGAAGTACTGACCAGCAAAAAGGTGGCTGTCAGAGCAGAACGGCCATACTTTCTGACAAAAACCATTAAAAATCCAAATCCGATGAGCAGCATCGCCATGATATGTATGGCCCTGTTATATTGCTGATCGTCAATCACCCCTGAGGCAAGGGTGCTGCCTGTTTCCTCCGCAGCTGTTAAAAGTAACGGAAATCCTGTAAGTATTACAAGTGTGGCAACCATCTTCATGTACCTGTGTAATCGCATCGTTTTGTAGTTTTGGTGAATAACCCGTTTAACGGGGGCCAAAATTATTGTTATTTTTTTCACTATACAAAAAATACTTACATTATACGTGAAACCCGTAGCAGCCTCACCCCCCTGATCCCCTCTCCCAAAGGATACCTCACCCCCCTGACCCCCTCTCCCCTGAGAGAAGGGGAGACAACGTATTAGTATATTATATTACCACAAACGCTTTCTACGAAGCTCCTCCCCCTCTCCGTGCGGAGAGGGGGCCGGGGGGTGAGGTATTTTATCTCCGCGCGGAGAGGGGGCCGGGGGGGGTGAGGTATTTTATCTCCGCTCGGAGAGGGAGCCAGGGGGTAAGGTATCAAATATTTAGTAACTTTGTCCCATGGAATCAACACGTCAACAAAAAATATCACGTCTGATCCAGAAGGATCTGGGCGTTATTTTTCAGCAAGAGAGCCGGAATCTTTTTGAAGGAGCCCTGATCACCGTTACCAAGGTGCAGGTGAGCAAAGATCTTGCAATCGCGAAAGTCCACCTGAGTTTATTTATCACCACAGATAAGCAGGTGCTTCTTGAAAAAATCCGCCATCATGGGCGTGAAGTCCGTCATTTTCTGGCCCAACGAGTCCACAACCAATTACGCGTGATGCCTGAACTTCAGTTTTATCTGGATGATTCGCTTGATTATATCGAGAATATTGACAGCTTGCTTAAGTGAACAGGCGGACAGGCGGACAGGCGGACAG
>JBAXFM010000146.1:0-12515 GCA_037139855.1 Bacteroidota bacterium | reverse complement strand
GTTAACATCGGGGATCTGCCCATGGGAGGCGATTACCCGGTTCGGGTACAGTCGATGACCAACACCGATACCCTGGATACAAAATCTACTGTACTGCAGGCGATCCGTATGATAGAGGCCGGCTGTGAATACGTTCGCATTGCAGTTCCCTATCTGAAGGAGACCGCAAACCTGCGTGAAATTAAAAAAGAACTGCGGCGGCAGGGCTATCAGACCCCGATCATTGCCGACGTTCACTTTAATGCCCAAATCGCTGAAGTTGCAGCCACCATTGCAGAGAAGGTGAGAATCAATCCAGGAAATTATTTGCCGTTACGTGTCACACGTCACGCGTTACGTGAGAACGACCCAACCATTGCCCTGGAACTGATGTCCGACCGCCTCTCCCCTTTACTGAAAATATGCAATGAACATGGAACCGCGTTACGAATAGGAGTAAACCACGGATCGCTGTCACCGCGTATCATGGATATGTATGGTGACACTCCTCTTGGCATGGTTGAATCAGCGCTTGAATTTGCCACCATTTGTGAGCATCATTCTTTTCACAACCTTGTTTTCTCTATGAAAGCAAGCAATATCAGGATGATGATCGCAGCAAACCGGCTTTTGGCTGAACGGATGCAACAATCAGGCATGAACTATCCGATCCACCTTGGCGTCACAGAAGCAGGAGCGGGTGAAGATGGCCGGATTAAATCGGCCATCGGGATTGGCAGTTTGCTCGCCGATGGCATCGGAGATACCATCCGGGTGTCGCTCACCGAAGATCCTGAGTTTGAAATTCCGGCTGCTTACAGTATCCTGCAATCAACCGGTATCCGTATCACAAAAACAGAATTTATCGCATGCCCTTCCTGTGGAAGGACCCAATATAATATTCAGGCGGCTTTGCAGCAAATCCAGGCGAAAACATCACATTTAAAAGGTTTAAAAATAGCGGTGATGGGTTGTGTGGTCAATGGTCCGGGGGAGATGGCCGATGCACATTATGGTTTTGTGGGCGCCGGAAGCGGGAAAATACATCTCTATAAAGGTCAGAAATTAATCACCAAAAACATTGATGAAGCCATAGCGGTGGAAAAGCTGGTGGAGTTGATCAAATCATCCGGAGATTGGTTTGATAATACCTCACCCCCCTGACCCCCTCTCCCCGGGGAGAGGGGGAGACAGCATAGTGGTTTGCAGGCTTATCGAATCCAGTTTCAAAGATTACCCACCCCCTCTCCCGGGGGAGAGGGGGCCGGGGGGTGAGGCAGATCTATTTCCCTGTTACAACCCTTATACACCGCGGCAGAATTTCAAAGGTAAAAGGGGTATGTCCGAGCGACTCGCCATCGGTTTCAAGGAATACTTTTCCGGTTGACCGGATACGGATATTTTCACCTCTGAAGGTTGCAACCATCGGAAGGTTTATCAGCGACCCGTCGAACAATTTACGGGCATACCGCACCACCATCCATTTTGATGTCCGTTTGATCAGGGTCACATCGAGCAGGCCGTCGTCGGGAATTGCATGAGGAACCTGCATCATGCCACCGCCATTGTATTTGCATATTCCTACATTCATCGAAAATATTTCCCCTTTAAATGCCGGCTTTCCATCTACTTCAATCACTGCTTCGATGAATTTATACTGGAAAAGGCTTGCAAAAACAAAGTACATATAGGTGAGCGGTCCGCCCAACCCTTTTTCTTTCAGCATGTTGGTCTTTTTGGCCACCAAAGCATCGTACCCCATCCCGGCTACATTCATGAAGTAACGCTTTACCTGGGTCTCCTGATGGTAGTAAGTCACCTTTCCGGCATCCTGCAAAAAGGTCTTTTTCTGTTTCAGGATATGAATGGCCTTCAGGTAATCAAACGGGATATTGAACATGCGGCACCAATCGTTTCCTGTTCCAACAGGGATCATCCCCAGGGTGATTTCCGGGGTCAGGGGGAGACCATTAAGAACTTCGTTGAGGGTTCCATCTCCTCCAACCACACAGATGTTTCTGTATCCATTGACAACGGCTTTGGCGGCAATTTCGGTGGCATGCCCTCTTCCGGTGGTAAGCCTGAAATCAAACTCAACCTTTTCTTCGTTGAGGAGCCTGAGAATTTTAGGCCAGTCTTTCGTCCCTTTTTTAACCCCCGCATTGGGATTTACGATCATGAGCCATTTTCCCGGAGAAACAGTATTTGTATCAGTCATCTGGTTTGGTATTTATAAATAAAGAGTCATTTTCTTTCCGGGCAAACAGCAAAAATGAGTAAAAGAAAGCAAAGAAGGTAACACCGGTCTGTGATTCGATTGTATCCTCGGTAAGCATGGACAAAATGGCAATAATCAGGAAAACGATCATAAAAAAATCATCCTGGCGCCGCACCATCAGCGGAGGATAAAAAATTGCAAATAAAAACCAAAGCAATCCTAAAAAACCGAAACCGATAAAAACAGAAAGAAACTGGTTATGTGAACGCCATCGCTGATCGGGTGAAAGCTTTGATCGCATCTTTTCGTATTGCGCCTGGAAAGCAATGTTCATATCGCCGGTACCAACACCCATAAGCCAATGATCCCGGATGATTCCCATGGAGGCTTTCCAGAATTCCAGTCTTTGCATCACTGTTGAGCCGGTTGGGTTGCCGGTTTTCCGGTAATTGTCAAAACCCCATAAAAATTCATAAATCCGGCCCCGGATGCTGAATTCTTTCAGGAAGATATAGTTGGCAACACCCTTTTCAATGGCATCAACCTCCGCAGGGGTAAGCTTTTCCACAGCATCGGCATCTTTCCTGCATCCCTTGGATGTGAGGTAACGAACAACAGTATATGCAATCGTTTCGTTTTTTTTATTCAAACTATCGAAGGGGATGACACTCCGTTTGTTCCATGAACTCCTGAGTTCGTCCCACTGGATGTATATCCAAAGGTAGTTCCCGTTTTCGGTTTGCCTCGCATGGATGTTGTGAATATAGGGATTGCCCCGTGAGGTATTCTTTTCAAGTTTTGTGAAATCTACCGGAATCACCCGGTAATAATCATTGACAATTGATCTGAGTGAAAGAAAAATTCCTCCGGTTACGAGTAAAATGCACAAAAGTAATCCGACTTTTAACCAACGGTTCCGGGTTTTGAAAATCAAGACCGGTATGAGAATGATCAAGGTGAGGAGCGTAATGGAAAATCCGGTAAATGACTGTGAACGGACAATATAAAAAACAAACCAGAGGAGGACCCCTAAAAACAAGACCCTTTGCCAGCTTGAAAAACTTTTCCTTTTTAGTGAAAAATAAAACAGAATATAGATGCAAAAGGTTAAAAACAAGCTGAAAATAACATGCGATATATTGTGAGCAACATCGCGGATATCGATAAACTGATTCGTTTGGATAAGCCAGGTGTTGAAGGCTGACCGTGCCAGCACGGTCAGGACAAAGAACAACATCATGTGGTAAAATCCTTTTCTTCCGATGGCTTCAGAGGTGGAAATGATTAATGGTAAAAGCAGCAATGGAAATTTGGTGCGGAGATCTTTGATGGCATAATCAAAATCAGTCGTAACAATCAATCCAAGGATGTGGATCAGAAATATCGAAGCAAAAAGCAAGGCGGGTTTATTCCTGAAAAATTGTTTAAACCCATTTGCAATCCCCTCAAATATCAGGTAAATAAAAAATGGCAGGAAAAGCAGAACTTTCTCCCATAATTTACGGGAAGACAGCAAGCGCATTAATTTCCGATAGTCCACCCTTTCCTCAATCCAGCCACCGGCCAGCATCATCTCTCCAATACTCACGCCTACCTTCGAATACGACAATGAGCCCATGATCATCACAAGGGATGCAATATACCAGTACCGTTGAATTTGTTTCCAGGTGATGGGCATGATTGAATTATGAGAATAGTTTGGCACGTCCTTTACGCAACTTTGTCCGGAAAATGAAAAAACTGTCTGTTCCCTTCATATCGATCCTTTTTATTTCAAATGGCCACCGGATCGGCCAGGCGTTGATGTTGTTCCCGATGCGCAAGGCAAAATCGAGCCCAACCTGTTGAAACAGTGAAAACATCTGTTTCTTCAATTCAGGGTCCTTCTTCGGATACCCGCCGTAGGGGTATGCAAGCACGCTTACAAAAGGAATTCCATAAAAACCGAGTGTTTCACGGCAGTTCTTCAGATCTTCCGCCATGTCGGCCAGGGCAAGGCAAGCATAGCTCCTGTGAAGAAAAGAATGCAAGCCTATTTCAATATTCTCATTGAAGGCAAGCCGCTTCAACTCTGTTTCCGACATGAGGTGATCATTGCCTTTGTCCCAGATGTTGGTTTTTCCGATGAATGCCACGGGAACAAACACGGTGGCTGTAAAATTATATTTCTTCAACAAAGGGAGGGCATGGTCAAAAAAGTTGGCATATGCATCGTCGAAAGTCAGAATGATCGTTTTAGGGGGAAGCGGGGACCCATCTTTGATGCGGGTTTTCAGGGTTTTAAAACCAATGGTCTGATATCCTTTTTCCTTCAGATACATGAGTTGAAGATCAAACTGGTCGGTGGTGACAGTAAGCCCGTCGGGGTTTTCAGGAAGAATTTTATGATACATCAGCACCGGCAGCCCTTTTTTCGGCGGCACAAGGATACTGTATTGGATGGTTAAAAATCCGGCAATCAGCAGCAAAAAAACGACTAACAATGGTATCAGAATCATGACGAGCGGATTAATTCAATCGTTTTGGCAACTTTAAGCGTGGCATAAACCGCACCAAGGAATGACCATATGAACCCTGGGTAGCCATCGAGAAAACCTCGTTTGATGATATAATGTGAAAAAAAACTAACCGGAAATTTCAGTACAACCTGCATCTTTGTGAATGATTTCCCTCTCGACAGGTATCCCCCGGCAGCCTGTGACGTGTAGGTGTTTATTTTTTCAAGGTGATGGCTGATATCGCGATAAGAATAATGAATGATGCAGCCCCTGAGGAAACCCACATGACCTTTCACCTCAATGCCTTCGTGTACCGGAACGGTTGTAAAGCCACCCCGGAGGCGGTTGAAAAGCCTCAGATGGAACTCATGGCCTACCCCGCCATGTCTTAAAATCCGCCCCATAAAAAAAAGGGAGAAGGGAATTTGATAACCGTCGGGCAGTTCATTCTGATTTTCTGTCTTCTCAGGCCCATTTTCTATATGACCCTGCGACTCTTTGACCCTGTGACCCTGTGACCCAAAAATCCCCACCAGTTCAGCTTTCAATTCTTCAGAAACAACCTCATCGGCATCGATGGAAAGCACCCAGTCGTTGGACGCCTGATTCACGGCAAACTGCTTTTGTAGACCGTATCCGTCAAATTCACGGGAAAAAACTTTGCAGCCTAACTCACCGCAAATCCTGGTTGTTTGATCGTCCGACCCGGAATCTACCACCACAATCTCATCGGCAACCGGCTTGACCGATTCCAGGCAGCGAAGAATATTCTTTTCCTCGTTTTTTGTAATGACGACCACTGAGAGTTTGGGCATATTCTATTGTTTAGTGTTGATCGTAAAATGATCCCAATCCATTCCCATAGTAAATGAATTTCTGAACAGTGCCAGGTCTGAGGCAGAAAAAATTACTGTTTCGATGGCTTCTCTGCCCTCCTCAGCGGCATAAACAATTTGTCCTTTGGCATCAATGGCTGCCGAATCGCCTGAATGCCATACGCCATGTCCATCGTTGCCAATTCTGTTTGTCGCAGCAACATAAACCTGGTTTTCAATTGCGCGTGCAATAAGCAATGATTTCCAGGCATAGGAACGGATTGCCGGCCAGTTGGCCAGACAAGCCATCAGATCATAAGCGTATTTCCCATCGCTCCAGGTATTCTTGCACCAAACGGGGAATCGCAGATCGTAGCATATAACCGGTGAAATTTTCCAACCCTGCACTTCCACAATCAGTTTTTGATGGCCCCCTTTAAATATTTTGTACTCTTCACTCAAACGGAAAAGATGCCGCTTATCGTATGTCTCAAAATGCCCATCAGGATACATGCAAATCAGCCGGTTGTAACATTCGTTTCCTTCGCTGATAAACAATGTAGCCATGATCACCGCTTTTTTTTCGCTGGATTTGTTGCGCAAAAACTGCATCGAAGGACCATTCATTGGCTCTGCACATGCAGCCGGATTGATTGAAAAACCGGTGTTAAATGTTTCAGGCAAAAGAATCAGATCGGTTGGTTCACAGATCCGACCAAGTAATTTGTCAAAATGACTGAGATTTTTCTGTATCTCTTCCCAGAAAAGATTGGTTTGAACAATAGTAACCTTTAAATCCTGCATATTCCCGGCTTAATTACTGAGCAATGTCGGAGTAAAATTAAAAATATATGCGTTGTCGTCGTTAAAAATTTTAAATTTGCTCAGATAATCTAAATGAACCCACTTATGCAAACGATTGACAATTTTACTTTTAAGGATAAAAAGGCCCTCATCAGGGTTGATTTTAATGTTCCCCTCGACAGCCAGAATCAAATTACGGACACCAATCGCATTGATGCGACCATCCCTACCATTACCAAAATACTGAATGACGGAGGGGCTGTGATCCTCATGTCGCACCTTGGCCGTCCAAAGGGGGGCCCGGAAGAAAAATATTCCCTGAAACACGTAATCCCTTACCTTTCCCAAAAGCTTAACCGTCCGGTCAAGTTTGCCGATGATTGTATCGGACAATCTGCCATTGATTTGGCCGGTTCCCTGAAATCGGGTGAAGTATTGCTGCTTGAGAATCTTCGTTTTTATAAGGAAGAAGAAAAGGGAGACCGGGAATTCGCCAGAAAATTATCCCTGTTGGGCGATATGTACGTGAACGATGCTTTTGGAACGGCACACCGTGCCCATGCTTCCACGGCCATCATAGCCGAATTTTTCCCGAAAACCAAAATGTTCGGCTATGTGATGGCCAACGAAATCATCAACATCGATAAATGTCTGAAGGATGGTAAACGTCCTTTTACCGCTATTTTGGGCGGCGCCAAAGTGTCGACAAAAATTGAAATCATCAACCATCTGATGGACAAGGTCAACAACCTGATCATCGGTGGCGGCATGATGTTTACCTTCATCAAAGCGCTTGGCGGAGAAATCGGGGCTTCGATGGTGGAAGAGGATTACCTTGAAATGGCTAAAAACATCGTGGAAAAAGCCAAATCACTGGGCGTTAACCTGTACCTTCCGGCTGATGCCGTTCTGGCTGATGCGTTCTCAAACGACGCCAACAAGAAGACCAGCAGCGCCTACGACATTCAGGTTCCCTGGATGGGCCTTGATATCGGGCCTTCGGCTTGTGCAAAATTCAACCATGTCATCGAACAATCAGGTACCATCCTGTGGAACGGTCCGATGGGCGTGTTTGAAATGAACAATTACGAGGCCGGTACAAAATTCATTGCACTGGCGCTTGCCAGAGTTACTGAAACCGGGACCTTTACATTGGTGGGCGGTGGTGATTCCGTTGCGGCGATTAATAAATATAACCTGGCCGACAAGGTAAGCTATGTTTCTACCGGTGGGGGCGCCATGCTTGAATATATCGAAGGCAAACAACTCCCGGGTATCAAGGCTATCTTGGATTGATCGCGGTAAACTACAGTTGGGACAGCAGATATTGTTCAAATTCAGCTATTCTTTCGTCCAGTTGAAAAACTTTTTCAACCGTTTCCCGACCTTTTTTCCCAAACTGCAAACGAAGGGTTTCATCGTTGATCAGTTGTTCTATTCTACGGCTAAACATTTCAACATCGGGAAAGTCAACCAGAAATCCTGTCTGGTTATTGATGATAATTTCCGGATTACTTGACAGGTTAAACGCGACAACGGGTTTACCCGCTGCCATTGCTTCAACGATCACATAGCCGAATCCCTCCCACAGGGAGGTAAGGACGAAAATGTCGATGGAGTTCATGAAGTTTTCGACATCTTCGACAAAACCCAGTAGAATCACCTCCTCCTGAAGGTTGTATTGACCAATCAGATTTTCCAGGGTTGACTTCATCTCCCCTGTTCCGGCGATGAACAAAGTAAACCTGATGTTTTTTTGCTTCAGCAGGTTGGCTATTTCGATTAGGTATTGCTGACCTTTTTGTGAAGTCAGCCTGCCGGCATTGCCAAGCCTGATACATGGCCTGTCTGCCGGGTCTGGCGTCGGGGTTAATCCCGGTCTTAGCAGCGACGTACTGATCCGCCGGTCGAAGACATCCAGATCGATGCCATGATAAATAACTTTTACTTTTCCCGGGTCAAGGTACTTTCCCAGGTTTTGCACTATCGTTCGCTTTGTTTCTTCAGAGTTTGCAACGATATGGGTTAAAACATGTCTGAATAAAACCCTGTTCAGAAAGGAATTTTTAACCGGAGCGGCAAGGCCTCTTAAATAGACGATGGAATTGACTCCGGCTATTTTAGCCGACAATGCCCCTAATTTTAAATCCTGTGAACTTGAAAATATGACTGTGTCAATTTTTTCCCGTTTATAAAAACGAAAAAGCCGGAAATACTTGAACGGGTTTAAAAAAGAGAGATTCCCCGCATATATGTTATAAATCAGCAGGCCGGTATTTTTTCCTTTCTGGTGGAGTGGGGAATCTTTACTGGTTGCAAGGTAAACGCGGTAATTGATTTCTTTGAATTTCAGCGCGTATTCCAGATGGAGTTTTTCGCCTCCTCCCCAGAATTTTACCGTATTAAAAAAACAAACATTCTTCATGATGATCATTTAACCTGTAATGGACTTCCCTGCTCCGGTTTTGATAAACAACCCATAAATCTCATGTCCGATATTGCGCTCCGGAGAAAGCCTGAAAATCGAATAATGGTGATACAAACTGTATAACCAGGTCACCCATTTTGCCTGCGGACAGATATACCATTTATCAAGTATCTCCGCTTTCAGGTATTCAATGCTCTTCAATTCATCTGATTTTTCGTGAATATAATCATCGGCTTTCAGCTTTTTGGATACCGGATTCATCAAACCGGTTTTTTCCCTCCAGCCCTGGCCGCGCAAGGTGGTTTTAAAGGTGTAGGTATAATAGGAAACCGGGCGGAACCCTTTTTGAATGAATAAATCCTTCAGTCCTTTTCCATCAAAATAATTCACATGGTTGATCAGAAGCTCAGAGGGCCTTTTCTCAAATTTCGCGGTGAGGTAATGCTTCCAGATATCTTCGCGGCCATTGGGCGTGATAAAGTGAAAGAAGCCGTTTGGTTGCAGATATTCGTACACGTTGTCAACCACTTTTGAGATATCGGTTACATGTTCAATGATATCACGGGCGATAATCAAATCAAACGCATCCTTATACTGGCTCGAAAAATTGTCGGGTACCTCCTGAATGGTTTTAAAACCGTGCTGTTCCCGGTTGAATTTCAACACATCACTGTTTACATCCATCACCGTTATTCCTAACGAAGGAAAAACAAATTGCACCCCTGCGGCAAAATAACCTGAGCCAGGTCCCAATTCCAAAATGCGTTTTGGAAAAATTTTGCGCCGTTTTAACTGATAACCAAAAACCACCCCGCGACGAAAGTTTCTTTCACAGTTCTTAAATTGTTCTTCTTTGCTGGTTCTCAGAAATTCTTCCACATAATAGGCAAAACAACCCTTTGCGGTTTCTTCATCATTGAGCATGGGATCCAGCTGAATGTGACCACAATTTTCACATGCTACAATGTTACTGGTTTTGATATCCCAGTAATCAACAACACCTATTTTTTTACCGGTTTTTTCATGACACACCCGGCAAGATTCTTCCCTTGCCACCATGTCACCTTTAAATGGAGATCGCCAGGTCATGGCCTTACCAGTTTGGAAATTTGATCTCTCCGCCGAAAGTCTTCATCAGCCGGGGAAAGACCCTGGCAACCTGATTATAGAAAAACGATCCATTTTTGTCTTTCTCAGAAATCCATTTCCCGTTGTGGTCAATACTGGAGAGCATGAAAATCAGGATGCTGATCAGGATTATCCCTTTTAACAGTCCCAGCGCCACGCCACCCAGGTGGTTGAAGAACCCCATGCCCACCACATCCACCAGTTTTTCTGTCAGTTTGGCCACCAGCATGACCGCAATCACTACCAGGATAAAAGTGATGGAAAAAGAGAGGATAGGCAACCACTTCCGCGAAGGATGAAGGTGTTCAACAAGCGTGTTGTCAAGATAATTGGAAAAATGAACTGCCGCATAAATTCCCAGGATCAGCGCCACAATCGTGGCCAGTCCGACAATAACTCCCTGCCGGTACCCGTGAATCAGGAACAGCACCAGGATGACAAGGATGATATAATCAAGATAGTTCAGGCTCATCGTTTTAACCTGGATGTTAATTCTGTTCCGAACACAAATTCATTCAATTCAACATTGTTCGTGTCAAGGATCGTTTCCTTATCGCCTTTCCACCACAATTGGCCCTGGTAAATATAGGCCACACTGTCGCCGATACTGAGTACCGAATTCATGTCGTGTGTGTTAACAATGGTTGTAATCCCATATTCTTCGGTAATTTCCCTGATGAGATGGTCGATCACCCCCGAGGTATGCGGATCGAGCCCCGAATTGGGTTCATCACAAAACAGATACTGCGGTTTCATGGATATGGCCCGGGCAATGGCCACACGCTTGCGCATGCCTCCGCTGAGTTCAGAGGGCATCAGCCGGTTCACATTTTCAAGGTTGACCCGTTTCAGCACAAAATTAACCCGGTCCAGCTTTTCACTCAGCGATTGTTTGGTAAACATATTCAACGGAAACATCACGTTCTCCTCCACGTTCATGGAGTCGAACAAAGCGCCACCCTGGAACAGCATCCCGATTTCCTTGCGCAGTGTTTTCCGTTGTTCAAAGTTCATCGTGGTAAAATTGCGGTCATCGTACACCACCATACCGCTGTCAACTTCAAACAATCCTACCAGGCATTTCATCAGCACTGTTTTCCCCGAACCGCTTTGTCCGATGATCAGATTTGTTTTCCCTTGTTCAAAGGTGCAGGAAACATTCTTCAAAACATGATGTTCCCCAAAGGTTTTGTTGATATTCCGGGCTTCGATCATGTAAGCAGGAGTTGCGTTAACACAAGGTTGAACAAAATGATGATCACGCTGCTGAAAACCACCGCTTTGGTGCTTGCCTGGCCAACTTCAAGCGCTCCTCCCTGGGTGATATACCCATAAAAACCGGAGACCGAAGAGATGATAAAGGCAAAAAACACCGTTTTGGTGATGGCATAAAATATGGTGTACCCCAGGAAATCAATCCGGATTCCCTGTACAAAATCATTTGTTGAAACAAGTCCTGTGGCAACCATGGCAATCCATCCGCCCAGAATACCCATCCACATACTGAAAACGATCAGCACGGGGTTGATTAAGATGGATGCAACAATTTTGGGAAATATCAGATAGTTTGCCGAATTCACTCCCATGATTTCCAATGCATCAATTTGTTCGGTGACCCGCATGGTGCCAATTTCGGAAGCGATCCGCGATCCGACCTTTCCGGCCAGGATCAGGCTGATGACGGTGGGTGAAAATTCGAGGATGACACTCTGACGAACGGTAAAACCGACCATCGACATCGGTATCAGCGGACTGGTGATGTTGTATGCCGTTTGGATGGAGACAACGGCGCCCATAAAGGCAGAAATAAAAGCCACGATGCCAAGCGATTCGAGGCCAAGACTGTTAATTTCGGTCATCAGCTGGTTCCAGAAAATCCGGCCCTTCTGCGGGCGGCTGAAGACCTTTTGCATTAACAGCACGTAATTCCCGATGGTGGTGAATACCTTCAGCATAAAATGTTTTTGCTAAAGTACCAAATTTTGGGGAATCTGCGTTTATGAGATGGGAAATTGTTACTTTTTCATACCTTTACGTCGAAAATTTATACATGAAACATATCAGATTTCGGTTGATTTTGCTCATTGTTCCAGTTATGCTGCTGTTACTGACCGGGTCATGTGGTTCACAAAAACACACTTCACGCAGTTCATTTCATCCGAAGAACTGCAATTGCCCCAGTTTTAAATAGATTTAAGTGCAACTCTCCCTGTTTCATTCAAAACCACCCGTTACCAAACCTTCCAACCTGCATCTTGCAGAAAAGATACGGTCGGTGCTTGGCCCACGGCTCCCCCTTGCGGCGGTGGAGGATGTTGTTGAACAAATTGTAGAAAACCCCATCAGTCTGAAAGTGGTACGTCAACGCACCTCCAAATCCGGCGATTTTCGGGCTGCCCACAAGGGTGAACCTTCCCGCATCACGGTGAACGGAAACCTGAACCCGTATGCATTCCTGATTACCCTGGTGCATGAACTGGCGCACCACCATGTAAATATCGAATACAACCGTGTACTGCAAAAGTTTTCCCTGCGCCGGAAAATCCGGCCACTGCCTCATGGAAAAGAGTGGAAAGACCAATTTCGCAGACTGATGGATCCTTATCTGCACCATGAAGTTTTTCCCATTGATGTCCTGCCGGTAT
>JBAXFM010000145.1:0-12619 GCA_037139855.1 Bacteroidota bacterium | reverse complement strand
GTTAGTGATTAAATTATAATTGGGTTCAGGATAAACTTCGGGTTGAAAAAGGTACTGTTCAACAATGGTGTCAAGCTCGTCCGGGTCAACCGGATTTTGGAGGATCCGGGTGCAACCGGTCAGGATTGAAAGGCGGATGGATTCGATATTTACGTAATTAACGAACAGGATAACGGGAACTGTTGGCGACACCTTCCTGATTTCAACGGTTGTGTAGAACCCGTTCAAACCGGGCAGTTCGGCATTGATCATCACGAGCGAAATCGCGGGATTGGTTTGAAAAACGCGCAGCGCTTCGCTCCCCGATTCAACCCGGATAACCGTAATACGCTTATTCAGCAGTAAAACAGCCAGGTCGTTGTCTGCACCCGGTTTTTCCCTGGCGATAAGAATGATCGTTTTTATGAAGTTGCCGTTTGTCAAAATAAACCTTGTTAAATCAGGTCCGGCAAATGTATGGCGGTTCTTTCCGGTTCAATGCGACCGGGAATCGCTAAAATCTTTACATTATCTCATAAAAAATCGTATCGCGCTATTTATCAATATGATAAGAGCGGAATGCGGAGGGGCTGCCGTGCCGGGAAGCCTTCCTTTCGATGTTTCTACCCGCTGAATATCAATGGATTAAAAATGAATGAAAGAAAACCGAAAGATGCTGGGAAGGGGGGGGAAACGTTACTATCTTACCATTAGAATCAATTCTTTGGTAAAGTCTGAAAGGAAAAGTGGAATATTTAAAATACCATCTCTGTATTGCAAATTTTTTAGTGAGTAGCGAATTCTCAACCGGGGTTGAAATTTTTGATTAAACAGGGTTAAACTCCTGCTCTTAATATTCTCTTCACTCTTCACTTCGATGGGAATAATTTCATTACCGGATTGAACAATAAAGTCAACCTCCGCCTCATTTCCGGAGGTCCAGTAACGGGGAGCATCTTCAAATTGTGTGATGATACTTTGCAGAATGTAATTTTCCGTTATGGCGCCTTTGAATTCTGTAAAAAGCCGGTTTCCTTCTGTATAAGCCATTGAAGATAACCGGGACATACGACGCAACAAACCAACATCCATGCAATACAATTTAAACGCATTTAAATCATCGTAAGCGGAAAGAGGAATACTCGGTTTTGTACTCAATTTAATTTGATAAACCAGCCCACACCTGACCAGCCATTGAATAGCATCTTCGTATTCTTTTGCGCGCGCTCCGGTCCTGACAAGCTGATAAACGAACTTTTTGTTTTCTCTGGCCAATTGGCTTGGAAGTGAATTAAAAACCAAACCAATTTTTGCAGTATCTTTCATCACCGGGTATTTGGCAAAATCACCTTTATACGATAAAAGTAAATTTTCCAGCACATTGTCGCATCGTTCAAAATTTTGAGTCTGATTAAATTCGTTTACCACCGCAGGCAGTCCGCCTGTTATAAGATACTTCTTAAAATGATCTTTCAGGGGATCAAAAAAATATTGAGGTATTTCTTCGATCTCGTTTAATTGTTCCAAAAAAGCAGCGGCTTGTTTGTCCCAATAGGGCAAAACCTCCCTGAACGTCATAGGAAACATGAAGATAAACTCCACTTTCCCAACAGGGAACGAATAACCCGGGTGAAGTAAAATCCCCAATAACGAACCCGCACAAATGATGGGGATTTTCTTTTCACTTTCTGCGAAATACTTCAGCGTATTCAATGCATTCGGGCATTCCTGTATTTCATCGAAAACAACCAGTGTGTTTTCATCAATTTGCACTCCGCTGATCAGGGCAAGCGAACCGAGGATTCGGTTTACGTCTTTATTGTTTTCAAAAAACTGTTTGATTTCAGGGCGTTCGTCAAAATTAAAATACACCCATTTAGGAAAGTGATTTTCTCCCAACCACTTCATCATATAAGTTTTCCCAACCTGCCTTGCTCCTTGTATAATTAAAGGAAGTTTTGACGGTCTGTTCTTCCATGCTGCTAATTGTGTTTGAATCGCTCTTTCCATTTATAACTGCCAATAATGTGATTTATATTGCAAATATAGCACTTATTTATGCATAATTCAGATCAGTCCTAAAAAAATGCCACCCATTCAGCAGGAGAGGAGTGGTGTTCTAAACGGCATAATACCATGATTAATAGAATGTAAGTTTTGTCCCGTACGGGACAAAATACTGCATCTATGGCCGGTTTTCTACCCAAATAAAATCCCTAAAGGGATTAAAAAACAGTTTTAAACAGTCTCTTAGTTTCCAAAATAATTATCTTTGACAAAATAATATTTAAAAAATGGAACCGTTGAATTTAGACCTCAACAAACGTTACACCTACGCCGACTATCTTACCTGGATGGACGATGTGAGGCGCGAATTATTCGATGGTTTCATTAAGTTGATGACCCCGGCGCCATCGCGAATGCATCAAAAAATCTCAACAAACTTAACCAGAGTATTTAGTAATTTTTTGATTCACAAGGATTGTGAAGTTTACCATGCTCCTTCCGATGTACGTTTTATCAAAGACAAAAAAAGCAAAAGTGATAAACAGGTTTATACCGTTTTGCAGCCTGATATTTTCGTGGTTTGCGACTTGTCGAAATTAGATGACCGCGGTTGTCTGGGCGCACCAGATATGATTATTGAAATTCTTTCGCCTAAAAACTCACAACGCGATACAAGGGATAAGTTTGAAATTTACCAGGAACACGGTGTTCGCGAATACTGGATTGTGAGTCCTAACGATGAAACTGTGAACGTGTTTGTTTTGGATGAAAAAGGAAAATTCCAGTTTAAAGGCCTTTTTGCAGGCGATGATAACATTCCGGTGAATATTTTTAATGGCGATTTAAAAGTTGACCTGACAGAAGTTTTTACTTCATAGAAGGATATATCAATGCTGCAATTATTACCTGAATAGCCCGGGAATTTATTGCAGTCAGCTTTAGCTGACTGTTTTGGGAGGGGGATGGTGCAATCCGGGGCTCTTTAGCCGCATGCTCAGCCAGATTGAATGATAGCGGCAGCCATCTGTTTGGGCAGCGTGAACATAAACGTACTCCCTCTGCCGGGGGTAGATTCTACCCAAATCCTGCCACCGTGCAACTTTACGATTTTTTTACAATGGGCCAGGCCAATACCCGTTCCCTCATAATCACTGCGTTTATGCAATCGTTTGAAGATCGTGAAAATACATTCCTTTTGTTTTTCCTCAATTCCAATCCCATTGTCTTCAAATGCAAATTGCCATTCCATTGGCAAATTTTCAGCAGAAATGTGCTTTATTTTGTTCTATGGAGTAAGTCAGGTCGGCCAGGACTTCAGATGATTCTGGCAATGTGGCAAAACAAACGACTTTTCGGATTGGACTCAATAATAGGGTTCAAAAAAGACAGAAACAGGAATTATTGTCAACATGATTATAACTTTTTGTGTTTTTGACAAGAGTTATAATCATATATTTCTCCTGACGGGCTACTGGCTTCTGACTGCCTGAGGTTCATTCCGGTTCCATGCGACCGGGAAGTATTCTTCCATTTATAACTGCCAAAAATGTGATTTATATTGCAAATACAGTGCTTATTTATGCATAATTCAAGTTTGACTTGTAGAATTCAAACAAACCTACAAGAGACCTTTTTTACTGCGCACCTACGGCGCGCAGAGATCGGGGTGGTGGCATACGTCTACCAAAATCGGGCTCCTACGGAGCCGGAGAGGACCAATGATAAAAATGTCAGGAATTTCGGAAGGGATTTGTAAAAAAAAGTTTTTGGACAGGTGAAATCATCGCCTGAGAACCTCAGGCACTAAAGGGTAATCAGGAATGTGGTGAGATTATCTGTCGGCTCGAGTCCAAGCTTCTGCCTGATGCGATGGCGGCACATATCGACACTCCCCACGGAGATGTTCAGCAGCCGGGCAATATCCTTGGTGGTAAGGTTGATCCGCAAAAGCGAACACACCTGCAATTCCACCCGCGACAATGAGGCACAGCGCGCCATGAGTTGCTGGGTGAAGGTGGTATGCAACTGCTTGAACATGAACTCAAAATCAGCCAGCGGATCCTTTTCTGCATCCCGGGTGAGTTCCCTGAGTGTCATGAGAAACTCATTTTGCTGGGCTTTGGTAGAAAATTTGTGTTGAAACGGCAGCAGTTTCTCCTGCACACTCCGGTTCACCTGGGTGAGATCGAGCCGGAGGAGCGTCTGGTAAACCAATTCCTGCTCTTTCATTTGTACTTCGATCTTACTTTTGGCCAGTTCCTCTTCTTTTATTTTTTTTTCGATGCGGAAGTTTTCTATTTCAATTTTCCGGAGCTGATTTTCCTGTTCTGCCTGTGATTTTTTCAGGATCAGGTTCTTCCGCTTCTGTGCCAGGATAACGATGATCAATACACAGATCAACAAACCGAACAGAAAAACACCGGTGAGTATCCATTGCCGAAGCTTTTGGTCCTTTATGTCCTGTTTCAGCAGGAGGTTTTCCTCATTTTTCTGTAGCAACTCGATACGGATGGAAAGTTCTTCAATCCTCTTTGATTTTTCAACGGAGGTGAGCGTATCATGCAAGGTGGCATATTTTTTAAAATAGGCGAGGGCAGGGCCATCCTGCCTGAGGGTGTCATACACTTTATAAAAGGCTTCATAAAGCTGCATTTCAAGCTGTTGGTCGCCCGCCTCCCGGTTGATGCGGGTGGCAGTTGCCAGGTTTGCAAGCGCCTGGTTCCAGTTTCCCTGGCGCCGGTCCATTTCAGCCAGGTCGTAAAAAAGGCTTGCCGCTGCCCATTTGTTGCTGATCATCCGGATATAAGGAAGCGACTTCATATACCATATCCTGGCATTCCGGAAATCGCCCGCTGCCTTGTACATTTTTGCAATGTTGGTCGTCGTAATCGCTATCCCGAATCGATTGGAATCTGCTTCATAAAAATCCAGGGCTTTGGTCAGATAGTCCATCGATTCCTTGTATCGTTTCAATGAAGTCAGAGACATACCGATGTTGACCGAGATACTGGCCACCATCTGGTTGTCCTTTTTTAAAACAAAAAGATCCCGTGCCTTAATGGCTGCATCATATGCCAGTTGATATTTCAGTAACCGATCGTAAACCAGGCCAAGGTTCATATAGACCCTGGCGAGGTTGCCAGAATCGCCTTTACTCTTATAATAAGGCAGGACCTCCAGATAGCATGACATGGCATTCTCCATCGAACCGTGCTGCGACCAGGCAGCTCCCAGGTTGTTGGTCGCCCTGGCTTTTCCGGCCAAATCGCCCAGCGAATCAAATATCCGGATACATTCCTGTAGCAGGATGATGCACTTCCGGTTCTGCTGCATGGTGATCATGGGGAAGATCATCTGGATCATTGCTTCAGCCTCCAGCGAACGGTTATGCATGGCCACGGCCTGCATCTTCAACTGTTCTGCGAATTTCAGCGATTTTTCAGGGTCGGTGGGCCGGTAAAGTTTACTCAATGCCTTCAGTGCATTAAACTTTGCCTCTCCTTCGGCATGGTTAACGACATTCAATAAACTGTCAGCTACTGGCTGTGCCGACATGTTCAAAGTTGAACAACACAAGAATGCAATCGACAGGAGTTGAAGTAGTTTGTTTAAAATACCCATTTTGATAAATGTATTAAACGTGTCAAATATACATAAAATAGGTACTTAAAACAAGGTAACCAATCATTCTTTTATAATGAGCGATGATGGTCAGGTAAGGAACTGTACTTTTTCTTTAACCGCTTAAACTCACAGTCGAATGTCGGGGTTGTGATTGTATTAATCTTCACTGAGAAGTTCATTCAATGTTTTACCACGCTTCTTTCCGGCAAGGATATCATTGGCATCCTTAAGCCTGGAATAGATACTAAATATTTAATGCGGATCAAGGGTTGAAAATTTAATACACTCTTTGTCACCAGCCCTAAAAGGGCGGAATCTATCAACACAGGGTACAGCCCTGTGACTCAGGCAAACCGCTGAACCAATAAGCCCTGAAAGGGCGCAATTGATTACGCCCTTTCAGGGCTATCAGGTGTTGTGCACTTTCTGCGATGGGCTTCACCCATCGTTAACTGATAACGCCCTTTCAGGGCTGTCAATGAGTCTGCGACTCATTTTGATTTACTGGTACAATAGCGATCAATCAAATTGAGAAAAGCCTGTGGGTGTAGGTCAATCCTTCACACACCTCAGCGAAAATGCATTCTCCATGCTGCCGGGATAGCGGGAAGTACTGGGATTCATGATGTTCACCCCGCGGGCAATGGCGTGACCGGCGGCGTTTTGGGTGCTGGTCCAGTACATGGTACCGGTCAGGCTTCCGGTGGTGAAAGCCCAGGTGTTGTTCAGGTAAAACAGACCGCTCAGCAATGCATGGAAACCGCCGGAAAGAAACGAGTCTTTTAAAAAGTTTCCTGCAACCCCATCGGGGGGAGTTGTTCCGGTTCCAAGGCTGAACAACAACATTTGCCATTCGGTTTCGGTGGGTACATGCCATTCGGGCGGACAAATTCCTTTGCTGCCGGAAGTATTGCTATACCGCATCAGTTCTTCCCATTGATAAAGGCCACCAAAGTTTGTGCAATTAACATCGGCTGGCGGGCAGTATTTTTCATCGGTGCAATTATCTGTCGAAGGCTGGTACCCGCTGATGATCGCTCCGAAATTGAGGTTTTCGGTCATCCAGCATTTTCCCCCAATCATCGCAGTTTTGTATGCTTTCGCGTCACGCACATCGGTAAGGTTCCCTCCGCAGATAAATGAGGTGTTTTGCACGGTGATGCTGACCACCGGCGGACTGGCAGGGCAGCCGAACGTGTTGGTGTAGGTGTATGTTACCGGAAATATTCCCGGGCTTCCACCAAAAGGATCAAATTCGTACTCTCCCGTACTCCCGTTCAGGCTCACCCGGTTGCCTGAAAACACCCCCTGGCCGGTCATGTACGGGGAGGCGCCCCTGAGGGTGAACTTTTTGGCATTGGGGGTAGTAACGATATCAAAACATGGGATGAATGAAGGAGCCGGTGTGGGATTAACTGTGGTGCTGAAGTCAGACGAAGAGAAACAGCCTGTGGTGGTATTTGTACAGGCGACGGTGACCATGGCCGTTCCGTAAGATTGCCAATCAATGGTAACTACATTCGATCCCTGGCCGGTGGTTACCGATCCGCGGTTAGCCGGACTGATGGTCCAATTATAGGTGCATGCCGGATTAGCAGGTACCTGGTAAACATGGGGAATCAATTCGCAGTCGGGTCCGGGTCCGGCAGTGATGGTTGCCACCGGCAGGGGGTTCACGGTTAAATCGTATTGAGTGGGGATAGGTGCCGTACACCCGTTGGTGTTGGTAAAGTTAACCTTCACCCATTGGGAACCGGCTGTATTCCATGTTACATTGATGGTATTGGTGGTTGAAGAAGATGTGATGATCCCGCCTGATGATATGGCCCAGGTATAGCCACTCATCCCGGGTTGGGTCGAGTATGTTGTGCTGAAAGTTGCACAGTTCTGCCCCGGCGGGATTTCCTGGATCACCGGCGGGGTGGATTGATTCACCGTTACAGCAAGAGCAGTTGGATTAGCGCCAAAGCACCCCGTTCCCAGGGCATAATTTACACTGATATTCTGGATGCCTGGCAAAGTCCAGCTAACAGTTACTGTATTATCCGTGGCCGTTCCCCCGCTGATCACCGACCCGCCGGCAGGAACCAGCCAGGTATAGCCCTGCATCCCGGCTTCAGTCGAATAGGTCGTTGGTATTCCTGAACAAATGGCATTCAGCCCCGAAAGGGTTGGGACAGGCAACAGGTTGACAAAGACTGTTTTCTGCGACGGTGTAGCGGGGTTACAACCATTCAGGCCGGTATAGGTCACATCCATGGTATGGGTTCCCAGGGTATTCCACACCACATTGATAATGTCGGGCGTTGGTCCCGGAGTAATGGTTCCATTGGGTACCGTCCAAAGATAGTTCGACATGCCTGCCTCAGTTGTGTATTGAGGACCGGAAGTGTTCAGACAGGCTGCAGCAGGTCCGCTGATGGTTGGGATGGGCAGCGGTTTCACCGTTACCGGGAGCAGTGTTGGAGTTGCTGAAGTACAAAGGGTAAGAGGATCGGTATAACCGACGCTGATGGATTGCGATCCTACCAGATTCCAGGTTACGGTTGCCGAGTTACTGGTAGTGGTTCCACCGGCAGTGATCGATCCCCCGGTGATGGTCCAGGCATAGTTTAACATGCCGGACTGAGCTGAATATAGGGTTCCTGTGGCACCCTGACACACCGGATTTTCCCCGGAAACAAAGGATGGTATGGGAAGTGGCTTTACGGTAACAGGATAGGCCGTGGGTAAAGCTGCCGTACATTGTGTAACAGGGTCGGTATAACTAACTTCTATGGATTGAATCCCCACCATATTCCAGGTTACGGTTGCCGTATTGTCGATAGAAGAGCCGCCATTGGTGATACTTCCTCCGGTTACTGACCAGGTATAATTATTCATCCCCGGCTGGGTGGTGTAAACATGGCCCGGGATGTTCAGGCAAACCGAATTTTCTCCGGAAATAAACCAAGGCACCGGCAATGATTTAACCGTTACGGGATAAATGGATGGTGTTGCCGCCATGCAGGTGGTAACAGGGTCTGCATAATTGATGCTGATGGATTGCAAACCAATATTATTCCATGTCACCGTGGCAAAATTGCTGGTCAGGTCCCCGCCTGCCGTGATGGATCCCCCTGCTACAGACCAGCTGTAATTCATCATGCCGGATTGCGTGTTATAGGTATTTCCCGGTACACCCTGACAAACTGAATTATTCCCTGAAATAACCGAAGGAGTTGGTAATGGTTTTACAGTTACCGTCATGGTAGTGGGGATCGGAGAAGTACACGTGGTAAACGGATATGTATAATTAACACTGACCGATTGCGGACCCAGATTGTCCCAGGTTACCGTTACGGAAGGATCGGTGGAACCTCCGCCGAGGGTGATGGTTCCGCCGGTAATCACCCATACATAGTTGGTCATCCCCGGTTCTGAGGAATAAACATTTCCCGGAACCCCTATGCAAGCCGAATTTGAGCCGGAGAGGAAGGTAGGGGTGGGAAGGTTATTCACCGACACGTTCAGGATGGTCGGCGAGGCGGCAGAACAGAGCGTCACCGGATCGGTGTAAGTGACCGCGATGGTCTGGGCCCCGGCGGTGTTCCAGGTAACCGTGGCCGTGTTGCTGGTGGAAGTTCCGCCCGCGGTAATGATTCCGCCCGGTGATATGGTCCAAACATAGTTTGATTTCCCGGGATCGGTGGTATACACGACGTTGCTCGTATTGATGCAAACCAGGGTGCTGCCACCCAGGTTGGGCACAGGGCGGGCATGTACCGTCACATTGAGCGTTGTGGGCGAAGCAGCCGAACAAAGCGTTACCGGATCGGTGTAATTGACGGAAATTGTTTGTGCACCGGCGGTATTCCAGGTAACAGTGGCGGTACTGCTGGTGGAGGTTCCTCCGGCAGTAATAATCCCCCCGGATGAAATGGTCCACACGTAATTTGTTTTTCCAGCCGTGGTGGTGTAAACGACTCCGGATGTTCCGGAACAAACACTGTTGCTCCCGGTGAGGATTGGAACGGGCCGTGCATTGACAGTCACATTCACGGTAGCAGGTGACAAACCAGCACAAAGTGTAACCGGATCGGTGTAATTGACGGAAATTGTTTGTGCCCCCGCGGTATTCCAGGTAACGGTGGCAGTGTTGCTGGTGGAAGTTCCTCCGGCAGTTATAATTCCTCCGGCAGAAATTGCCCATACATAATTTGATTTTCCGGCCGTGGTGGTGTAAACGACCCCGGTAGCACCGGCACAAACACTGTTGCTTCCTGTCAGCGTTGGAACGGGACGCGGATTGACGGTAACGTTCAGCACGGTAGGAGTGGGAGATGTACACAATGCGGGACCGCTCTGGTAGTTGACCGAAACCGTTTGCGCTCCTGCGGTATTCCAGGTTACGGTCACTGTATTGCTGGTTGTGTTTCCGCCGCCGGTGATTAATCCGCCGGCGGAAACATTCCAAAGGTAATTTGTCTTTCCCGTCTCAGTGGTATAGGTTACATTGGTTTGCCCGGTGCAGGCGGTGACGGGTCCTGTGAGGGTTGGCGTCGGGTTGGGATTGATGGTAATTGCAAGGGATGATGTCGGGCCCGATAATGCGCAATTGGTATTTGAACCATAAACGTTCAGGGTACCCGATGATGCCCCGGTTCCAAAACTCAAGGTCACGGTATAGCTGCCCGCTGAAAGCTGGCTGATGGTTACTCCGGCAGGAGGGGTATAGCTCCAGTGATAAACATCGGTGTTGACATCAGGAGTCACCGAAAAAACGTGGCCACCAGAGTTGGCACAAAAAACCTGGGGAGGCTGCTGTAAAAAAACAAGACTCTGGGGCCCGCGCAATTCAACGATGTAGGCAGGAGCTGTGGTCGTAGATACATTGTACCACCAGGTATTGATGGTATGCAGGTCACCCCATGAACTCGCCCAGGAATGACAGCCCGGGGGACTGGTACATCCTGGAAGGCTGGAGTTATTGATACCACCGGGAATATTGGTATCATCCCAGAAAACGGCAGGGGTGGAGCCGGAAGGGCTTACAAGGGCGATGGTAAATCCGTTTGAATTGCCTTCCACATCATACAACGGAAGGTTTGTCAATCCATTGATATATTTGACAGTAAACTGAATGGTGGTGTTGTTTGGTACAGTCAGCCCGGTTGGCGTGGTGCCGTCCAGACCATCCCAGTCGAACAGATTATCGCCGGTAACCACCGCCTGGTTCAGAATACGGGTCACATAGGGAACCGGAAAAGTGAGGGTGATCTCCACATTTCCTGGTTTGTTCACGTTCACATGGAACAGGATATGACCCGTGGCGCAATTCGGCACACCATAGGGCATTGGAGCAATGATTGTTCCCAGCGTGGTAGCTGGCGGAAACAATACCGGATCCGGTTCGTTGAGGAAAATTTTATATTGCGGGAATAAGGCCTGCTGCTCATAAAGTGATTTCCGGTTGACGATCCAGTTGGCAGAAGTACTGCCACACCCGGTCTGATTACAGTATTGTATCCAGTGCCCCCCCGACATCCCGCTGAACTGGGCCGAGGTAACAATGCTGTCGTCGGAAATGATATAATTTTTCCCGTAAAAATTCGAGGTTTCATAAAACTGCCAAGATTTGGAATACAACCGGCCTGGTTTTGCCAGGTGGGTCACGGTGTTTCCGATGGTGAGGTCAAAATAGGTGAATTCAAAGTTCCCGATATAAAAAGCATTGTTGTCATCCCTCCGGGCAGAAAACTCAATATAATAGGTTCCCGGCGATGGAGGTGTGAAAACGAGGGCATCATAGCCATTGTAGGGTGGGGTAAGGATTAAGGCATTCGGCCCGTTCAGGGCCTGGGCAAAGGTCGAAATATAACCCACTCCGGAAGTAGGAAGATCCTGTTCTGCCTGTACGATGGTGCCGGCCAGGTTTTTAATGCGGAAAACAATGTGTCGTGCCGGTGTACTGGGGTTGGTTAAACCACCACCCTGGAAACCCATGTAAGCAACTTCATTGGCACTGGTGGTGACAAAATACAAACGGTCAACATCGGCGGCACTTTGGGTATTGTCATACGCGGCAAACTGCGACCGCAACCCGGCTCCACTCGAGCAATGGCCGGCAAAATCATTGCAAACATAGAGTTTGGTACTTGAAACATTGTTGGTGTTCAACTGTTTGGTCCCTTCGCCTTTTCCTGCGAGGGAGCCAAAAAGAAAGAAAATAAGAAAAACTGGGAAAAGAATTTTGTTATTCAGCCAACACATTAATCCTTGTTCTTAAATACGATTCGCAAAGGTACGATCAAAGTAAGGAGGTACGAAATTTTCAACCATTTAAAAGACGTAAATCCGGGGTGTTAAGTTGTCTGAAAGATAAATAATTCAATTTTGAACCCACTCCGAAAAGTCTATAATAAAGGTTCGCAGCCAATCTACCCACCCCCGGCCCGGTAATTCCTTACTTGTTTCTCTCCTGGAATGAAAAAACGGCAAATGCTGCAATGCTGGCTTCCGACCTTGGAAATTTAAAATATATCCGGGCTTCCCTTCTTTATTCAGTGTTCCCCCCGAGACTGGTTTTTATCAGCCGTCCCCTGCTCGTAACAGGATACGCAATTGGGTCTTCAGTCATCTTCATACAGTGGCTGATAAACTGTAAAAACAGAACTGTTTTATCCCATCAACAGTTTATGATCCCCTGGCTGACAGCGCTACTGGGATTTGTCATCATCCTGACCATAAGCCACCTTACCGCGATGACGGAGGCTTACATTGCCCATGATCTGAAATTGTTCCTTACCCTGCGATTGCTGCATCTCTTTTCCGGTATCGGATTGTCCGGGTTGCTGATCTCTCTGCGGTTTTTTCCCTCTATCCTTTACGGGATGCCCAGGATCCCGGCTGTCAGCCCTGCCGGTACACCGCCGGTTCCCAATCCGGCTCCGGATCCCGAACTGTTGGCCCGGGTTCAGGAAGAACCAGTAAAGCCAGATTTTGAGGCTGATTACCTGCAAGAAATCGG
>JBAXFM010000144.1:0-12676 GCA_037139855.1 Bacteroidota bacterium | reverse complement strand
ACCCCTGTTTGCGGTTAAACTGGAAGTACCAGCCTGCCGAAGCTTCGGTGGCATCGGAAACTACTGTTGCCTGCTGGGTGGCTCCAAGGTTTCGGGTGATCCAGCACTTGGTAAGTTCGCCGGGAATGTTGGTAGCAGTGCCATACGTTACTGCTTTATCAACCGGGGCTACGCCACCTGTGGCTAAATGGTTAATCGTTATGGAAGAACCACAGGTAAATGAGCACGATAAAGTCGTCTGGATTATGGTGACTGCGTTGGAGTTCCCGCAGGTGCTGTAAGCCCAGACATAGCGGGTGTAAGGTGTGTTGCAAATTAGTCCTGTTTCAGTTTTTGTGATTGCTGTGCCCATGTCAGTTGCATTGGCGTAATCATTGGTCGTATTCCATTTATATCCTGATGCATCGGCAACAGTGTTCCAGTTCCAGATAATCTGAGTTGCCGCAGGGATATGAGTACCAGAGGTTGGTGTATTTGGGACAGTGGAGCATGCTTCTCTTACGCAGCGCACGGAGAAGCCGTACGCCTTGTTGCCGCTTCCCATGTCGCTGACGCTACTGTAGAAGTAAAGGTACCAGCCGAAGGTGGGATCGATCTCCGTACTACTCCAGTAGTCGCCGGTTGAGCCGCGATTGTAAAGCGAACCATCACTACCGTTCAGATACCCGGCAGCATGGAGTTTTAAGGCGGAGCCGAAAGGGCCAGTCCAATTTGTCCAATTGGCATCTACATTGGTCCATTCGGTGTTAGTTGGGATGTGCCAGCCAGTGCCAAGTTCAATGACGCAAGGGTCATTGGCGGTTGTCCAGTTTGAACTTTCGCTTATGCTGCTGATCCAGGTGGTAGCGGGTATTCTGGAACTTATGTATTGATACCCCTGTTTGCGGTTAAACTGGAAGTACCAGCCTGCCGAAGCTTCGGTGGCATCGGAAACTACTGTTGCCTGCTGGGTGGCTCCAAGGTTTCGGGTGATCCAGCACTTGGTAAGTTCGCCGGGAATGTTGGTAGCAGTGCCATATGTTGCCGTTTTATCAACTGGGGCTACGCCTCCGGAGGCTAAATGGTTAATGATGAAGGCAGAACCGCAAACAACAGGACAGCCGTAGATTGCTTGGGTCAGGGTGGTTGGTGTTGAATTTCCACACGAACCATAAGCCCATGCATACCTTGTATAATTCGTGTTACAGGCCAGCCCGGTTTCAACAATCAGCAAACTTGTTCCCATATCAACAGCGTTAGCAAAATTATTGGTAACACTCCACTTGTACCCGGTGGCTCCCGCTACCGGGTTCCATTTCCATACAATCTGAGTTACACCCGGAACATGTGTACCGGCAGTGGGAGGTTCAGGGTTGAGCAATGTTGTTTGGGTCAGCAGAGATGAAGCCGAGTTCCCGCAAACATTATAGGCCCAGATATAACATGTATATGCCGTGTTGCAGGCTTTGCCGGTTTCTGTTTTTGTTGTAAGCAACCCCATGTCAATGGCTGTCGAATAGTTATTGGTGGTATTCCACTTGTATCCGGCTGTACCGAGCGTTGTATTCCAATTCCAGGTGATCTGGGAGGCCGTCGGTACATGGGTACCCGCCACAGGGGATGAAGGGAATGACATCGTTGACATGGTCAAGGCTGTTGGACTTGACGTTCCGCATGAATAATATGCCCATATAAACCTTGTGAATAGCGTATTACAGGCAAGCGCCGTTTCTGTCTTTGTCGTCACTCCCGACATATCTGTCGCCGTGCTATAGTTGTTCATGGTATTCCACCTGTATCCCGTGGCCTCGGGCGATACACTCCAGTTCCACGTTATCTGGGACGGTAAAGCGACATGGGCTCCGGCTGCCGGCGCCAGGGAAGAACATGGGGCATAAGTTCTCCATTCATCGTTTGTATACACGCTGATGGCTCCAATTGTGCCACAGTCGATGCAAAATACTATCAAGCCTTCTGCCGGGTATACAATGGCATTTCGCTGATCAAAGGATATCCGGGGGAATAAAACACCTTTATTGGCAGATTTTACATCAAGCATTGCTGAAGCATTCGGTGCGCTGTTGTCGTTATTGATACTTACCTGAGCGAAAAGGTAAAAAGAGGGGAGAGTTAAAAAAAATCCCAGCACAACAAAAAAATTGTAAAGGGTTCTCATGTGATTGCGTTTTATGTTGGTTATGGTAAAATTAAACCGAATAAGCATATCAAATACAACCTTACATAAATATTCTCTGAATTATTTTCCGGCTCAACTAAACCATTTCTTAGATGAAAATACAATTATAAAAAAGCTCTGGTTTCCCGGGGCCAAAAATCACAAAGTGCCTTCATCAGCGAAGGAATAATAACTATCATGCGCAACAATGATATGATCGATTACTGATATTTCAAGTAAAACACCGGCTTCTTTGAGCTTTTTAGTGATTTTAAAATCGGCTTCACTTGGAGTGTACGCTCCAGACGGGTGACATTGTGAAATGATGATCGAGGTTGCATGATTTTCAAGGCGATGCAGAATATCTTTTTCGGATCAACTAAGGTACTTGAAATTCCGCCTTCAGAAACCTTCACCGTTTTCATGATCTTGTTTGCCCGGTTTAGCAGCAGCATCCAGAATTCTTCATAAGGAAGTTCGCCAATCGGGGAGTGGAAAACCGTATAGGCATCCTGGCTTCGGGAAATTTTAGGTTTGACAACAACTTCGGCAGTATTTCTTCTGAAAGGGAGCGCAAATATGGAAGCAATCTGGCAGGCACATTGTTTTCCGATTCAGCCCAGAATTGCATCGGAATCCTGTTTTCGTTGGTTGTGCCATTGACCTGGCCTGTTTATGAATCCATCAATGACTCAAGTTTCGGGGTTGAAAAATTACACTGAAAGCGCTGAAAGAGCTTAATCTGAAAAACCGTGGGTGTGAAGCCCACGGCTGGGAGAACGTTTAGGTCAACAGCCCTGAAAGCGCTGAATCATAAACCATCTGTCAAATTCAACCCTTTCAGGAATGATGTATTTAGCATTTGCCTTCCGTGGGTTTCACCCACGGTTATTCATATTGAGCCACTTCGTGGCTGTACCCTTATCAAACGAAGGCCATCATAAAATTGAATGATCATTGCCCCGCACCTTCAAAGAAAAATCGAAACTTCCATTTTTTCTGTTATGCTTTTTTATAGTTTACGAAAAATTTTCTTTGGAAAATATTATACCATACTTGCCTGAATTCCCCGTGAACGCTCAGTAGCCCACCCTCCCCCTCTCTCCTGGGAGAGGGGGCCGGGGGGTGAGGCTGTCTTGCCGGGGTGGGTGAGGCTGTTGAGGGGCGTGAGGCTCCTTGCAACATCCTTGCAACATCCTTGCAACAACCATGGACTTTCTTGCAACAACTATGGACTTTGTTAAAAGAACAATGGAGTTTATTACAGCATTCCTTCAACATTCATGCAAGTTTTATGCGACATTCTTTCGACATTCATGCAAGATCCTTTCAAGTTTCATGCAACGACCATGCAACATTCATGCAAGATCCTTGTGAGTTTCATGCAAGTTTCCTTCAACGACCATGCGAAAACACTGGGGCTTCATGCAAGTTTCATGCAAGATTCATTAAACGACCACCCGAAAACACTGGGGTTTTATAGGAGTTTCTTTTGACTTTTCATTCAAGAACATCTGTTTTTCCTATCCACCTTTAGTTTCCCATCTCCCCCCCTCTCCCTTGGGGAGAGGGGGCCGGGGGGTGAGGCATTTTCCCCTGGGAGAGGGGGCCAGGCGGTGAGGCTGAAGGCACCGGGGGGTGAGGCTGTCCGAGGCGGATGTGTTTGCAATCCCACCGATGAAATCATGCAAAAATTGGCTTCAAAACTATCTAAATGGTATCAGGATATAATAAAAAAAAGTTTTTTTAACATCGTAATTCGTTCATTTTCATTTAAAATGCAATGTTTTATTCAAACCCCCTGCCACTATCGCAGGGGGTTTGAACGTATTAATTTTGCGAGTACAAATTTTAAAACATCAACATGAACGCTAATATGTCACCTGAAAAATATAAGCCATGTACGCCCGGACCTCTCTCGCCGCCATGAACGTGCCACAAACGGTCAGTATTGCCGTCCTCATCATCGGATTTATCGCCATCTGGATCCACCTCGAAATCTGCATCGCCGAAATTAACGATGATCTCTCCAACCTCAAATCCGAAATCCGAAATCACTTCGTCCGCTTATGACGGCAACCCCGGCGAAATGATCCTTATATCAGCCACCGACAACCATCATCGCCGAAGCCACAGATACCCCCGGCCATAAGGGTGTGTCGATGATTACCTTGTAAACTGTGTTTCCTCTAAACCTTCCAGGTTTTTAAAACCTGGAAGGTTTCCTTCCATCCTTCCTCAACATTTCTTCCTTAAAAGCAGCATTATTCCGGGTTATAAATCCTTTAACAGGACATTCCTCTTTTCTATATCTGATTTTTTTTCAAATTCAAGAGAAGTATAACTGATTTCAAGAATCAATTCATCACTGAGACTATAAAGGCACAGTCCAATATCAGTTTTATCAGTTTTCCATTTAGTTTCCAGATTCAAATTATCTGAAACCAAATTAGAAGCCCATTCTTCGGGAGTAATAGTTCTCCCGTTGATGGTCTTAGCGGAATTACTATAAGGTGCATGGTATTTTTCCGTCAACAATTCTTGCATCATAAGGTAATTTTTAACAAATACTGAAGGGTTTTTACTCTCCAGGTTCATCATATAAAACGCCTTATACAGTTGATTTCCAGAGGTGAAATAGAAAAATATTTTTGCATCCTGATTATCCAATTTCACAGAGTATACGATCCGGTTATTTTTCGAATCAATATATTTTGCTTTTTCAGCTTGTTTAACATGAGATGAATCCATACCCCAGGTTACATTTCTGAAATCAAAATTTTGTGCGCATAGATATTGGCTTGATGCAAACATGCATATGGCAATAAATAAAAATCGCGTTTTCATACTTTACTCTTTAAAAGTTTGTAAATAAACAGTTTCCAACTCAAATTAATATATAAATATCAGGTCAAAAATAAGTCATTAAGCGAACTTTTCAACTGAAAAATTCATTTTCTGAGCTAACTGTACCATGCCACCCCGTTCAAATAATTGTTTCCACTACACTAACATTGTTTTAAAAATTCAGAATTTCCCCAGTCTGAAACCGAGTCTGACGGTAAATTGGTCGATTACTTCAGGAGAGTTGTTGTTGTGATCCATGTTTGGGGAATAACGATAACTGATCCCGAGACCGACCCTGAGATTTTTTATGACGTTCATTTCAAGCTTAACCCCTGGTTCAAGAACAAAAAAACCATCTCCATGGGAGAAATGGTAATGCGACCACGAGTTGTTCGAATAGGCCGAGTCGCCAGAATTGAGGTGCTGAGCCCGGACCAGGTATCCGCCACCGATCGTTAACGGAAAACTGACATGGAATTTTGATTGCGGAAACAGCGTGTATTCCAGCAGGAGCCCGCCATATCCACCGATTGTGCTGCTATTATCATGTTTTTCGGGGGAGATGGAGTCATTATCAGCATGGTGATGGTATTCATGCGATGAAGCGATGAAATTACCGGTCACCCCAACGGTCCAGTGACGATCAAGGATGATTCCCATACTCATACCGGGAATAAAAACACTTTGATGCCCGATGTGTGAATACGCTCCGTTCATTTCGATAAAATATGCCAGAGGAATTTTATGGGTCCCGTCGCCTTTGTGAAAAAGGGTATGGAAAACATTGGTGTCGGAGACTGATCGTGTAGCTTGTTTGTTCTGGGCAAAGATTTGCATTGTGCTTGCCCAGCAGATCAAAATGATAATGATTTTTGTTGTTTTCACTTTTTGTTAAGGTTTATACCTGCCAACCTTAGCAGGGAGTATACCTGTTACCATACACGACTTTTTAGGAAACTTAATAGATGATAATTCAGAAAACAAACACAGGATTATTTATAAAAGTATATGTGGGAGAAAATATTTTTTTGGCTTATGAAAGCAAAGGGAATCACATAAATTGCCACCTAAGTAACCTGTAAGGCAGTTGGGTGAAATTGAAGTTTTCTCATTCCGATCAGAACATAATTGAGAATGCAATCATAAAAGTGATCCCAAAGACGAAAAGAAGTGCAACGATGAAAATTTTATCAGCAATTTCTTCAAAATAATATGCCAGTCTTTCAACTGTAGAGCGCATCGATAGAAAGGAAAACAAACTGCTTGTTATTAATAAAATACATGCAATCCCAGTAAATTCGTCAATTTTGGTCACACGGTCGTAATTGGAAATTTTCAGTGAGGTTAAAACGACAAGACAAAATCCCAATAGATTGGAGGATGTATTTAAAATATGTTGTGGATTTCTGTTTGGCATAAAACTTCAACTTTGTTTATCTGGATTTGTTGTTTGATTTTAGACAGATTGAAGGAAATAGGTTCGAGCAACTATTTTTCGCCAATATGTTGACAGTGGGTATTTAATACATTCAACTCAAACTGTCTTAATTTCCGGGAGTTCTGTTGTTGATCTGATATGCACATCCTGCTGTGGAAATGGGATTTCGATTCCGTGTTCCCTGAAGAGGACATCGATTGCCAGAATCAGATCGCTTTTCACGTCAAAACCGATGCTGAAATGCCCTACCCAGAACTTCAGGCTCATGTCAACCGAACTGTTGGCAAACTCATTGACCAGCACAATCGGTTCAGGATGTTTCAATATCCGGTGATCCTTGTGCATCAGGTCAAACAATAGTTGTCTGGTCTTTTGAAGATCGGTTCCATAAGCTACGCCAAGGTCAAGGACAAACCGTCGCCGGGTACTTCCCATGGTCCAGTTGATCAGGTGCTGATTCAGCAAATCACCGTTTGGTATAATCACATCGGCGCCATCCCAGGTGGTTACCACGCTGCTGCGTATCCCGATCGATTTCATCTTACCAACCTGTCCGTTGATTTCTACGATATCGCCCACATTGATCGGTTTTTCAAGAGCGATGATTACCCCGCTCACGAGGTTGTTGATCAGGGTTTGCAGGCCAAAACCGATCCCCACACTCAAAGCGCCCAGGATGATGGCAAATTTATCCATCGGTATTCCTGCAGAAACAAATGCCAGTAAAACGCCAACCGTAATGATGGTAATCCTGATCAGCAACATCCAGCTTCCAAGGCCTCCTGGTTTCGTTTTTCCTGCTCCCGGCGCAGGATCAGAGGCAAGGAAGGAAACGACCTGTGATATGATTCCCGACATGACCAATATTCCAAAGAAGATGAAGATACTTTGGTAAGTAAAAGTAAAGGCTCCGATTGTCCGGGTGTCAGTGAGCGCTTCTCTCAATGGTTCAAACAGCGTTTGATAAAAATAGAAATTGCGGCTGATGAGCATGAATAACCCAACGAAAAATAAAAAATAAACTAAAAAGGAGGGGGCCTTTTTTGCCTGCTTCTCCCGGGAACTTCCATGATACTCCTCTTCATTTCCCCGGAAGAGGTGCAAAGACAATTGCAGGGCATTGTTCCCGATTCGGGCTGTCCAGGAAAGGAAATATGCAACAATAACAGTAAAAACCCCTGTGGTCATAAATGTTTTTGCCTGGTTGTATCCTCCCGACAAATAGTTTACAAGGGCCATCATTTCAAAAAGAATAAAGATCGTAATAAACAACAGGACGAGCTTTTCCCTGGTTTCATGTTTATATAACCTTAACAGAAAGAAGATCCCTGCACCCATTGCGGAAAGAATGTACAGCAACATGCTCCATCTTTCGAATTCCGATTGCCAGAGTAACAGGTTGCCTAAACACCCAAACAGGAATAAACCAAAGAAAACCACCCAGGTTGTATACCCTAGCGGAGAGACCGATTTCCGGATAATCACCGTCAAAGCTATACCGCTGATCAGCCAGAGCAACCCGCTGAGAACAAACGGAGGAAGGGGTAAAAAGAACTGAAAGACCGTAAGGACCAGAAGTGTTGCAGAAGTAAAAGGATTGGATAAAAAGGTTTGGTCGTCCTTCATTGTTTCATGGAGGTTGTCTTCCTTGCTTTTTCGGCTCAGCAGGATCAGGTAAAAGCCAATCCCGATGATAAACAACAGCATCAGGATGAGTGAACTGAGATGGTTGGCCACATAAAAGACCAGTACCAGTTCTGCCTTATTGAATGAAAAAGCAATAACCTCTTCAATAGACTTGCTTTTATCAATGCCTCGTCCGAAAGTTCCGGTTTCAATGACCCCGATTTTTTCGTAAAGGATTTTCCGCTGGTTTTCAGTTTCAGCAATGTCGGATTCCAGGCTGAACTTGATCATGCTGAACTTGATCTCAAGTTTTTCAACGCTGTCCAACGCTGTTTTCAATGGAATTTCAACCGGCTTAAAGTCCTTGCTTAGCAATATCAACCGTTGAAAATACCGGATCAGCGAAACAGAATCGTTGGGAACAATGAAAAGAACACTGTCCATCATCAGCGAATCAAGTTTGTACTGGAACTGTCCCAGCGTTTTGTGATACGACGCGATCTTTTGCAGCCGGTCGTTGGTCCTGTTGAGCAACTCTTTTAAAAGGATGGAGGTGGCTGCCAGGTTCCTGACCGTTTGGAAGTTGTCTTTGCCGGTAATAACGCCTTCCCCGGCAAGTTTCTTCCAAACAGTCAGTTTGTCGATCTCATCTTTGATTTCATGGTAGGAGTACCCCTGCCTGAGGAAATTTCTGGCTCTTGCAAGTTCATTCTTAACGGCGACAAAGGTTTGGCCTTGCAGTAAAACAGCCTGGTGCGCATTGAAATCATTCCTGCTGTTTATCAGCTCCCTTGCCACAGCTACCTTGGTTCTGGCTGACAATTGTTCATAGCTCGAAGATAAATTCAACGCAGAATCAGGTCTGGACCCGGAAGACCCTGCCGGGAACGATGGCTGAGAACAGACAATAAAAAATGCAACCAGATGAAGGAGGAGGAACTTGCTCATGCGGGACAATCACTATTTCTTTCCGAGGATTTTAAATCCAAGGGATACAACAAACATCTGGTTTTTTGTGTCAAACGATGCCGAAGATGAGCCGGAGGTTTCAACATCCTTGATAAGTTGATTGAGGCCGTATTGATACCTGACATCCAGTTTGAAGAAAAGAATATCAATTCCGGTGCCGCCCACCACATACCACGACATCGAACTCAGGCTGGATTCCTTGATAGGACCCAGTACGGAGTTTTCGTCTTCTACCTTCTTGCTTACGTTAAAGGATGCCTGTGGTCCCAGTTCGATTCTCCAGGTAATAAAATCAGAATGAATAATTTTAAAACCAACCAGAACAGGAATGTCAACACTCCCTATTTTGATCTTCTGTTTCCAGTTATTGGTAGAAAGGTTTCCCTCGTTTGTGAATACAGCCCCGGTCATGGAATATTGTAATTCCGGCGCAACATAGAGCCGTTTCCCGAATCTTGTCCAAACACCTACATGAAAACCGCTGTTAAACTGTGATTTAACGGTGTCAAGGTTAGTGGATAATTTATTGGCATTATAGCCTAATTTTACACCCAGGGCAAACTGACCATAGGATAATCCAGTGGCAAAAAAGGCAAATAGAAGTAGTACAACTGTTTTTTTCATAGTGACTGTTTTTTTAAGTTAGTAAAAAGTACTGAATAAAATATGCATCAAGTGTTTTGTCATTCCCGGTTTCTGCCTGTATTTAGAATTATTCCGGATTAGGACACTGCAAAAATATTAATTTCTAAATATCCTGAAAAATATTTATCAAATTTTTACTTCTGCACCATGACGAAGACATAATGCCTTGAATTGTCCGTGCCTGTCGATATCAGCTGATAGGCGCCATTGCTGAGTGCCTTCAAATCAATGGTAACGTTCGGTTTCCCGCCACAGGATTGCTCGTATTGCAATTGGCCGGCAATGTTGAATAACCGAACATTCTCCAGCCCGCCAGGATAGGTAACATGGAGCAATGAACTGGCAGGATTTGGGAAAGCCTTCAGTACACAGGCATCTTTATCCGTTTTTTCAATACCGGTAGTTTGTTCGATGGCCATAATGGCATCGAGGTCAAACCCGGCATCGGCAACTTTCTGCAGGCCGTCGCCATCATCCACGATTTTGATTAACCGGATGGATGCCAAACCGGTGGATTCCAGATCAAAGGATTTTGTTCCGGTAGCGGTTCCCAGGGATATCCAGGGCCCGTCGATGGTTTGCCCGACCAGGCAGGTGTAGCCTTCGGGAATTGTATCCCCTTCATAAACCGTGAAATCATCGCCCTGAATGTTGAACACGGACTCCTGCATATCCGCAATGATCCAGCCGTTTTTACCAATGGAATAGAAAATACTGTCGGGTGCGCCAATCACAGCCGTCGTATTGGCTTCATCCATCGGATTGTTTCCAGGGATAGCCACAACCGCTGTTTTAGTTGCATAATGGCCTGTGCTGGCATGCATCTGAACATTGATAACGGTGGAAGATTGCCCGGTTACAGTAATATTGTTGATGATTTTTGTCCTGTAATTATTTGCCACTACTTTCACGATGTAATTGCCAGCCGGGAGGTATTTATGGTAATCGCCAATGGTGGAATCGGTATATGACGGGAAAAAGTTGTTGACGAAAATGGTTGCTTTTACCGGCTGTCCGGTAAGGCTGTCCGTAACCGTTCCTTCAATGCCATATCCTGCGTTTTTGATCATTTCAATCATTGCCGGAACATTGTTCTGGTAATAAACCTGGATCTGTGATGCCGGAGGTTGCTTGTTGGTTGAGATCTCCATGGTGAGCGCCTTGGCGCCATTTGATCCGTAACTGTAATCGATGGTCTCGCCATTGGTCGGGTAATCGGCATAGGATTGCCGGTACTGAAGGTTTGAATACCCGGATGAGGAGGAATAGGCGGAAACCAGTTGGATGAATGCGTCGTAATCAGGAACATGTGCCGCCCGATAGCACCAGGGATATAACACCACCTCTTCACCGCTGTGATAGGTGACATGAATGACAAACCGGTGATTGTTAAGGCAATTCCTGAGAGTTCTGGTTTCAAGTTGGGAGAAAGCCCCCGGACTGTTGCCTTCGCCATTCCACATGTAGCCACCATCGCGGTTGCAATCGACCATATTGCTGTTGTACCGCGACATATTTGCCCTGCCATCGGGGTTTACCATCGGGTAGATGAAGATTTCACGACTGTTGACCAGTCCGGTAATTTCAGGATCGATGCCATAACCTGAACAAAGTTGTCGGGCAAACCTGATCAGGTTTTCAGGCCCCCCGATTTCATCACCATGGATTCCCCCATCAAAAAACACCTCCGGCTCGTTTTCTTCATCGAACACATTATCACTGATTTTCAGGCAGGCAAGTTGTCGTCCCTGCGGTGTTAAGGCGAAAACAGTTTTTTGACAGATATCGGGAAAGGCTGTTGCCAGGCTGTCCATCAGCGCGATGATCTGGTCGTAGTTGTGATACTGCTCTGACCGGTCGGACCAGAAATGCTGATAGTATTCATTCAGATTGTTTTTGATCACTTCGGTGCGAAGCCCGGTTTCTTTGATCTTTTCAAACTCCGGGGGAATAACATACATGGTTGCATATCCTTCCCGGGAATGAATATCGCCATTGAGGTGAAGGTTATACAACAACCTTGCTTCTCCGGGCGTATTGATCGTTATTTTGACTTCCATTTCACCATCACGCCAGCCCTTTTGCGGATAGGCAGCAGGAATCAGCAGCAGGATTACAAATAATGAAAGAATACATTTCATGAGCAGGTTGAGTTAGGTCAATTTTTCATATTGATTATGAATCAGCAATATCAGAACACCAAATAAAACAGCCACTACAATCATAATGGTACTCAGCATTCCTTCTGCTCCCAACGATAGTTTGATCAGAATGGTTGAAATAATAAACCCTGAATTCCGGATGACCTTGTAGAATTTATCGGTGTATAAAAAGGAGATTAAAAGCAACAAAACATCGGTAAGAATGAGCACTGTAAAAAACTCATTGAAAAAGAGGGTATTGACATTTTTAATGGAATCAACCATTTCACTGAGTGTGAAAAAACTTCCCTGAATCCAACGGCTGAAAGTGAGGATGGCTAAAATTAAAAAGATCGGGATTAAGCACATCGCAATAATGTTTTTCATTTTAATAAACTTCAGCATTTCCATGGAAAGCGGTCGGTGTTCATGCTGCCCCTCGCCTTTTCTTTCTGTGAGTTTATAGAAAATGAAAATCAGAAAAAACAATACGATTGTTGCAACAATATCATAAGTAAATTTCAAATCATTTTTAACGCTAAACCAGTCTGCCGTGAATTGCAGGTTGGCCAGGTCTTTAAAAATCCCCCGGATTAAGATCAGGGTAATAATTTCATACTGTTTTCCGATGTAATTGGTTGTTGACTTCGGCAGATAATACACCAGCAGGTAAACCTCGTAAAATAAAATGAAGGAGAAAGGCGTGTAGATGGCGGCGATCGGATTACTGAATATTCCTGAATAATCATTCAGTTGCAGAATATTCAGGTTTACCAGTGTTACCAGAAGCAGATGAAGGATAAAACTGACAATCGCAACTGAGATAATCACCACCTCGATCTTTTCCCTGACCTT
>JBAXFM010000143.1:0-12710 GCA_037139855.1 Bacteroidota bacterium | reverse complement strand
CGTCGTACCGCTTTTTATCGTACAATGAACGGCCCAGGTGCCAGTCGGAGGTGTGCAGAATTTTCATATATGGTAAGATTTATCAGTAGAGACGCGATGCATCGCGTCTCTACCGGGCGCCCCTCAATCATGAAGGCAACGCACAGAAAACCCGTAATCCTTGTTATAGTTGCTTTTGTAAAGATTGTCCTGACTGAAAATGATGTACCGGGTCGAAGTATAGTTCGTACCGAAGTCAGAAGAACTCCACCAGTAGCCGGCGTAGCCAGGAACATAAAACGACCCTCCATCGTAATAACGGTAACCTGCCGGAAAGGCCAAAAAGCCATATTCGTTGGTTGCCCCGTCATTGGGGAAATGCCACAGACCTGTGCCGTCTTCGATCGTACCGGTAGATTTCATTTTCCCACCTGTAATACTTTCCCCTCCATGGAAAGATGCAGCTGCAGACCAATCGGCATCCGTCGGTATATGCCAACCTTGAGGACATATACCCTGTACTCCTGGTGTTGTTACATATTGCATCATCTCGTTCCATTGGTAAAGACCACCATAGTCGGCACAATTCGATTCAAGGTCGCCGTAACAGTATTTCTCAATTGTACTGTTATTTGTTTGTAACAAAGAACCATTGATTCTTGTACCAATGTTCAGGTTTTCTTTAAACCAGCATTGTGTACCTAACTGAATTGTATTGTAAGTTTTGCCACCATATGACACCGTGGGTATTCCCACGCATGGCACTCCCGTACAGACCGAAGTGGTTGTGTTTAAGGGGACCGGGGTTGATCTATCGCAAGCATTGTAGGCCCATACATAGCTGTCGTAATTGGTATTGCAGATCAGCCCTGTTTGGACTTTGGAGGTTGCCGTTCCCATATCTATTGCGGTGGCGTAATTATCTATTGTATTCCATTTGTACCCTGTAGCTCCTGCAACGGTGGTCCAGTGCCAGGTTATCACGTTTTGCAGCGGCACCTGTGTTCCGGAAACGGGCGCCGGGGGATTAATTGATGTTGTCTTTTTAAGCGTTACAGGCGTCGAATTCCCGCAGGAGGTATACGCCCAGGCATAGCGGGTGTATGCAGTGCTGCAACTCAGGCTGGTTTCAGTTTTTGTTGTCAGCGTTCCCATGTTAATGGCAGATGCGGTATCATTGATCGTATTCCATTTGTAACCGGCGGCGCCGGTAACGGTGCTCCAATGCCATTCGATTTGATCGGTAGATGGAATATGAATCCCTTCCGAAGGCGAAACCGGTACTGTATGAACGGTCATGATGATGGGATTTGACAATGCAGGATAAACCGAAGGACACACCACAGTGGAATAAAGTTTACATGTGATAACATCTCCATTCGCCGGACCATAGGTAAATGTCGGGTTCGACTCCCCCTGTACAACCGACCCGTTAACATACCACTGGGTAAGCGGTCCCGATCCCCCATTGACCGGCATGGCAGTAAATGTCACGGAATTTCCAGCACAGAAAGGGTTTGCCGATGGTGAAATGGTTAAACTGACAGGCAGATTCGGAAACACAGTCATAATTATTGTGTTAGATATGGCAGGATTTCCCGTTACACAGGATGCATTGGAGGTAAGGGTACAGATAACATGATCATTGTTTGCAGGAGCGTAAGAATAGGTCGAACTGTTTATGCCCACAGTTTCGCCGTTTACTGTCCAATGGTAGAAGGGCTGAGGGCCTCCGTTGGTGGGAACTGCCGTAAAGAGGACAGTAGAACCCGAGCATATCTCGTTCGATGAAACTGAAATTGCTACGCTGACAGCGCCGGCAATTGTTGTTGACTTAATTAGGGGTGTTGAACCTGAAGGACCGCAGGTATTGTATGCCCAGGCAAACCGGGTATATTTAGTGTTGCAGGTAATGCCGGTTTCGGTTTTTGTGGTTGCCGTACCCATGTCTATGGCCCCGGCAAAGTTGTTCACTGTATTCCATTTATACCCGGTTGCATCGCCAACGGTGTGCCATTTCCATATGATCTGGGTCTCGGCTGAATCATGAATGCCTGGTTCAGGGGCAAGCGGAGCCAAACAAGAAGGGTTAAAAATTTGCCATACGTTATTGATAAACATGGCCAGCGCTCAATTACCTGAGTTGCTGCAATCGGTACAATAAATGATTAGTCCATTGGCTGGGTTTACGATGGTACTTAACTGGGCATGGGTCATCCGCGGAGGAAGTAATCCTTTGTTAACTGATTTAACATCGAGCATCGCCGATGCATTCGGTAAACTATTGTCGGCGTTGATGCCAACCTGGGCGATAAGGTAAAAAGAAGGGATAGCTAAAAAAAATCCCAGCATGACAAAAAATTTGTAGAGGTTTTTCATAAGATTGCGATTAAAATTGGCTAGGGGTAAAGTTACACCGAAATACCGTATCAAATACAATTGTACTGATATTATTTCTTCAGACATGATATTGCTATTCGTGTTGAACAGGCTGTATCAAAAGTGGAAATTTTAACCGCAGAGAACCGCTAAGGGAAACCGCAGAGAACCACTAAGTGTTATATTTCAACAGAATAGCTCTGCGGAACTTTGCGCATTTTTTGCGTATCTCCGCGGTAAAAGACTTTTGATACAGCCTCAATTGGCAATCCAGGGTCAGCTTTTCGTTAGTTCCAATCCGGTACCCGAGAGTTTCCAGTCGACAAACCGGGCACGCGCATTGGGAGGATGCTGTTTCAGGATGGTTCTGATGCGCGATACGGACTGTATATCCCTGGCAAAAATCATCAGATATCCTCCTCCCCCGGCTCCGAGAAGTTTGCAGGAGAGAATATACTCTTTTATCAAATGCAGGATTGAGGCGATTTCAGGCGTATTTGTGCCGGAATCGAGTTTTTGGTTGAGTTCCCATGAATACCGTATGGAAGCAGTAAGCTCATCCCAGTCATTGTTCTGAATGGCTTCGCAGGTGTTCATGGCATGTTGTTTCATTTCAGACAGAACGCTGAGGTGTTTAGCAGAATTCAAAAACATTCCTTCTACAATATCAGTAAGAATGTGCTTGGCCACCCTGGTAATCCCTGTATAATACAACAACACCAGCGAGCTGGTTTCAGGCCGGGTGAACAAATAATCGGGAGCCCATCGTATCACGGGTTTTTGAACCAGCCCGGGAATGCTTTCGATGAGCTTCACCCCTTCGAAAATGCCACCCAGCTGGTCCTGCCATCCGCCTCCCGTCGTTAATAGCTGCTCAAGCAATAATGTACGGTATGCTATCTCGTGTTTGTTCCATCCCAGGGTGCAGAATTCTGATAATCCTCCTAAGATGGTGGCAGCCAGAATGGAACTGGTTCCCAGCCCGCTGCCTTTCGGTACGGCAACCATCAACGTGATATCCAAGCCTCCTCCAAAATCAAGAAGTTGCGATTTCAGACTCTTATGTGAAAATGCAGCATACCCCGGATGAAACCCGGCCAGCATCAATGCCGCCTTTGGGATGGAAAAAGCGGACCCAACCCTACTATGCGCCGCAACATCTTCATAGGTTTTTACTACTTCACTCAATCCCATGTCAATGGAATGAATTACAATCACCGGCTGATCGGTCACCCGGATGTACACCTGAATGGGTGGCTGACCATTTAACTCCACTGCCATGTTCACCACTTTTCCACCGTAAAGGATGCAGTACGGAGGAGTATCGGTCCACCCACCAGCCAGATCAAGCCGGATCGGACTGCGCCCCCATAAGATCTGGTCACGCTGAACATTCAGAGCCGGGTGGAGCCGGCAATCATGAATATGATCAAGCATCCCCTCACGCATCAAGTCAAAGGCCTGCTTTTTATACTTACCGGCTTTTATTTTCGAATGTTTTTCATGCCAGGAAGCACAAAACATCAGGTAGTGAATACGGGTCATCACGTTTTCGTTCGGTCCGGGTGGCTGAGGCAGGGGAAGCTTCGCGCTCACATATTCTTCAGCCGTCTGCTTCAGGTCAAGTTGATAAAAAACACTTTGACGGTAGTTTGTGGCAAGCGATACCAGCAACCGTTTCTTCGCATTCTCCCGTTGGGCCGATAACCTTGAAAGATTTACATTTTTAATAATTTCCCTGGCGCTAAACCTGGGCGCTTTGAGCCAATTTAATTTATGAGGAAGACCTGATGTAACGTCCGTTGGATTTTCAGCCGTAGCAATAAACCATTGTAAAAATTCCTGCGTGACATCCTGCTTTTTCATCACAGGAAAAATGGAACAATCATAAATATCGCCTGTCGAAAATGTTGCTAACTCATCATTCCGGAAATCCCTGGCTTGAAACCATCTGATCATTGTTTGGTTTTGCCAATGGGTGTCCTGATCCATTGCATTTCCTTTGAACGAGTCACTGAAGCCATAGGGCCGGATGCACCATTTTTCCGGACCGACGGGAATAAAATCCAGGCATATCCCGGCCGGCAAATCCAGACACCAGGTATTGTCGGGAATACCGGTTAAAATATGATGATCGCGAAGCTTCCAGCCTGCTGAAATACAGGAGTTTTCGATCCAGATATGGGAGTTTTCATGATTGAACTGAATTCCGGTCACTGAGTTTTGCACGAAAATGTCAGGGTTTGGTTTAACCTTTTTATGCCATATTTCCCGCTGATCTGTTACCCGGTTATGTAGCATGGAGGTGGATTGTAATAAATCGGCATTGCTCCCGAAGTGATAGAATTCGGCATGCCGGAGTGGAAGGATACGCACCGTAAGCGGCTGTAGCGACGCATGCATGGTTCCCAGGGTGCATCCGAATTCTGAATAAAGATCATAATAATCCGGAATTTCATGGCGAAAGGCTTGCTTTTCAGCATCCCATCCCGTGGACTCAAATAAACAGGCAACTGCCCGGTCAGAAAGCAGCCAGATGCCTGCATCCAGAAGGAACAGAAATTCGCCGGTAAGCGATTGAAGTGTTTCCAGTGATGGTTTCTGCAACATGTGGTGCAATGAAGCCGGGTCGTGGCGGGGACATACAAAAACGCCATGACGGGCAGCGACCTCGGGTTGAGTCCAGATTCCGATGCATACCACATCTGCTTCAGGTATTTTCTCTGAAAAAGTATCCGTCCAAACGAGGGCATCTCCGCTGGCTACAAGGGTATTCAAGCCCAGGGGCGCCTTCTCCAGTATTTTCTGCAATAAGGGCCGCTGAACATCATATAACGTCTGGTCTATCCGCTGTCCCCTCCCCCATTTGAATACCGGGAACGGAATGAAACTTTTTCCAACCGGTGCATAGGTCGGCAGGCGACGGCTTTCTCCGTCAGCGTGGATGATGATCCGTTTTGGTCTGGCACAGGTTGTTTGATCCGTCATTTCAGGAATCCCTGGAACGATGCCATGCTTCCAGAGTACGTTCACTGTTCCTCCTGCTGAGCCCAGTTTATGATTGACCGGATCCGAAAAAACATCCGTTATCTCCGGAAACTCTTTTTTATGCTTTTTGACATAACGGGCAACTTTGGGAGGTAGTGTGAGGAGTTTATCCATCGTCTCGTAAACTTTTGTTTTCAAAAATAGCTTTATTTTTCATTCTTTTGTAAAACAAAACTACCTCATGAAACCTAAACAACGTTTTTGTCTTACTCTTGAACTCAGGGATGATCAGGAATTGGTCAGCGACTATCTATACTGGCATGAAAAAGAGCACATATGGCCTGAGATTCCCGAAGGGATCAAAGCAGTGGGTATCCTGCAAATGGAAATCTACCGGATGAATACCCGGCTATTCATGATCATAGAAGCCGGCCCCGATTTCGAATTTGACAGGGATATGAAGTTGCTCTCCACCCTCCCGCGACAGGCGGAATGGGAAACATTCGTCTCCAGGTTTCAAAAAACCGGACCCGGAGAAACCTCTGCTGAAAAATGGATGCTGATGAATAAAATTTTTGAACTGGTTTAGCCCTGTCAGCTCACTTTATTGCTTGTAGCCCTTTATACCAAAGTACAGAACCACCCCGAAACAAATCATTGGGACGAGATATCCCCATTGCATGGCCGAATGGTCGGCGATGTAGCCCATTCCCATCGGGCAAAGCGCGCCTCCTACGATGGCCATCACCAGGTATGATGAGGCCTTTTTAGTCAGGGGCCCCAGGTCTTTGAGACCCAGTACAAAAATGGTCGGGAACATGATCGACATGAAGAAATAGGTGGAAAAGAGGGCAATCACCGACAGCCAGCCAAGGCCGGCAACAACCAGCGCCATCATCAGTATACCGGCAAACGCATAGATGGAGAGCAACCGCTGCGGGGGCATGAACTTCATAAACACACTGCCCGACAGTCTTCCCATCCAGAATAGGCCCATCCCTCCAAACGATAAGATCAAGGCTGCGGTGGTATTGGATATTCCGGAAATGGATTCGGTAACATAATTGATAAAAAAACTGTTGATACCTGTTTGGGCGGCCACATAAAAAAACTGCGTCATTACGGCCAGTTTGAAATGTTTATTTGACCATAACCCCTTAGAGTTGACGCTATTATGTTTCCGGGGTGTTTCCTGGTCAATAATCTCAGGGAGTGGAGTTTTAATAAACATGACCGCTACCAGAAACACCACAAATCCAACCCCGATATATGGCCAGGTAAGGGTGTCGAACTGGTTATCGCCCTTCGATTGCATTCCAAAGATGATCATGCCTCCTACGAGCGGTCCGAAAATCCATCCCAGTCCATTGAATGACTGTGACAGGTTCAAACGTCTTCCGGCGCTCTCTTCCGGCCCTAATACAGAGATATACGGATTGGCTGCCGTTTCAAGAACCGCGAGTCCGAATGCGATAATCAGCAATGCTACCAGGAAGGGCCAGAAGGTTTGCAGTGATGCGGCCGGATAGAATAAAAATGCACCCAGGGCATAAAGCAATAAACCTGTTACGATCCCCTTTTTGTAGCCGAAACGGTTGATGAGGTATCCGGCAGGCAAGGCCGCCAGAAAATAACCTCCATACACTGAGAACTGAACCAACCCCGATTCTGCCCTTGAAACATGGAGAATTTCCTGAAAGTGCTTGTTCAGCACATCCAGCAGGCTATGGGCAAAACCCCATAAAAAAAACAGACTCGTAACCAACACAAAAGGAATAAGATATCGCTGACCTTCGGGCCCAGCCAGGAGTGATTGCTTCTTCATTTTTCGATTATGAAATTTCGAGCAAGTTAACAAGAAAAATAAGGCGGAAGAGTAATTGAATTTTAATCCCTATTTTTGTTAACCGAATTAACGTTTGTGAAACTTGATTAAAAAATATTTAACCGGTTTATGCATGTTCATCCTGGCCCTGACGATTTTCAGCGGCTGCAAAGTCACAAAAAACCTGGACGCCAGTGAGCATTTACTGATTAAAAACAAAATCAGGATTTCCGACCGGAATATCCTTGCAGAAGAACTCGAACCCTATATCCAGCAAAAGCCCAATACAAAACTGTTTGGTTTATTCCGGACGAACATTGCTTTTTACAATATGGGAAGCAAAGGCAAGGAAACCAAATTCAAAAAATGGCTTCGCACCAAGGTTGGCTCTGAGCCTGTGCTCCTTGATACCAGTCTCGTATCCGTTTCAATCAAACAAATGAACATGTACCTTGGCAACAAGGGATATTTCAAATCAGCCATCACCGATACCATCATCTATAAAAAAAAGAAAGCCATTGTGCAATACCGGATCCAGGCTTCTAAGCCATATCTGATCAGGAATTTGTTTTATGCTGTCGCCGACACGCAACTTTCGGTTTTCGTTTACCAGGACACTTCAAAATCCCTGATAAAAAGAGGCAAAAATTTCGATGCGTACATTCTTGACGATGAACGCACTAGAATTACCAACAACCTGATGAATGATGGTTTCTTCCGGTTTTCAAACATTTACATCAAATACAGGATCGACACCAACTTCCGTCAACATTTATGTGATATCACACTTGAAATCGTCAACAATGTCATTCCATCCTTTGACAATTTCACAATGATCCAACAAATCCCGCATAAACGATATTTCATCAACAAAGTATATGTATATCCTGAATACGATCATCTGGTGACCTTTACCGGCACCTATGATACCCTGGTAAAGTCTTATCAAAGCCCTGTAAAAGGCCAGCCTGCAAACACCTATTATTTTCTTTACCAGACACGTTTCAAAGTTAAACCCCGAACCATTGCCCAATCAATTTTTATAACACCCAGTTCCAATTACAATCTGAAGGATGTTAATCAAAGCTATGCACAACTTTCAGGATTGCAGGTATTCAAATACATCAACATACAATTCAGGGATGTGGGTGATGGTAAAGAGTTTTTGTTGCGCAACAAAGATATGGTCGATTGTCATGTCGAATTATCGCGTGCACCGGCCCAATCATTTTCAGTTTCCACAGATGGGACAAATTCTGCCGGCGCTTTCGGGGTTCAGGCCAGTCTCGGGTACCAGAACCGCAATATTTTCAGGGGAGCGCAGCTTTTCCGGATGAATCTCAGCGGATCGCTGCAAATGCAGGCGACCGGAGCCTCTACCGGCACAGCTTTTTTCAATACCATGGAACTGGGGATTAACGGAGGGTTAACCTTTCCACAGTTTCTGATCCCGATCAGGCCTGAGACCCTTCCCAAGTATTTTAAGCCTAAAACCACTATCAGCGTCGGTTATAATTTTCAGCACCAGCAGCATTACGACCGGCATATTTCAAATATCAATTTTGGATACTCCTGGCAACAAAGTGAAAAAATTCACCACATGTTCAACCCTGTGGAGGTCTCTCTGGTAAAAGTGTTCACGGATGCCTATTTTGATTCCGTGATGAACAGTGAAAATGACAACAGGTTAAAAAACCAATATACCGACCACATGGTAGCCGGTTTAAAATACACTTTCACCTTTAGCAATCAACAGATTAACAAAGTGAAGGACTTTGCCTATATCAGGGCAAATTTTGAAACCGGGGGCAACCTCATTTATCTCTTCAATTATCTTTTGAAAACTCCTAAACCCGATAGTGGAGGCTTTCGTATTTTTGGCCTGCCATATGCCCAATATGTTCGTCCTGACATTGATTTCAGGTATTACAATATTTTCCCGAATAATTTTTCTGTGGTTTATCGCTTTTACGGTGGCATCGGAATTCCATATGGCAATTCTACCCTCTTACCTTTTGAAAAGGCTTTTTTTGCAGGTGGCGCCAACGGCATGCGCGGTTGGAAAATGTACACGCTGGGGCCCGGAACATATAAAAATATGGATGGCAGCGCCACATTTAACCAAATCGGCGATATCCAGCTTGAGGCGAACATAGAGTATCGTTTCCCGGTTTATCACTGGATTCGCGGGGCAGTGTTTGTTGATGCAGGAAATATATGGTTGTTGCAGGATTCCAAGGATTTACCCGGAGGAAAATTCACCTTCCCCGGATTCTTTAGTCAGATTGCGCTTGATGCAGGTCTCGGGATCCGGTTTGACTTTGATTTTTTCATTTTCCGGTTCGATCCGGCCATCCCGCTTCGCGTACCGTCATATCCCGCAAATGAACGCTGGAACTTCAATAAATTGCAATTACAGGATATTATCTGGAATTTTGGGATAGGCTATCCGTTCTAAGGACGAATGACGAATTACGAATGACGAATTTGGTACTTAGCAATCTTAGTTAAATGATTCTAAGCATCTTATTTTAACATTTGACTTTGCATTTTGACTTTTGACTTTTGACTTTTCACGGTTGAATGGAGTTCAGGAAATTCACCGCCATCAGCCGGTCGTACATTGAGCCGGTTTCATGGTAATACACAAAAACCGTATAGTCGTTTTCCGTTTCCCAATGGCTTCCTTCAATCAGCGATTCATTACCGGTCATTTTTCCATTTTCTTTGAACACGTATATATAGTTGTAGTAACCTTGTTTCAGGAAAAGGTTGAGTTCATATCCTTTGTGTTCAGGGTTGAAATACATCCTGCTGCTGTTATTCAATTGCCAGGAGGTAAGTTCGCCGAGTACATGAAAGGTTCCGGTGGTAATTAATGCAGGATAGGGTAAAAAGAAATGAACCCATGCATAATCTGCTTCGATTGAACTATTATCCGTATGTTCTTCATTTTTAATATAAAAACGTCCGTTCAGGTCTTTTTCATAAGAATATTGCTTGAATGTGCGGGGCAGGTCGGCAAGCAGATACACCTGGTTGGTCGTATCATAGGCAATTCTGGCAATGTGTTCAGACTGATATTGCAGACTCTTGATATCAAAATTCCGGAACTGGTTGCCTCCGCTGAACGCGATTGATTCGTCGAAACGATAGTCAAGCTCATCTGTTCGGGCAAAGCGGGGCTTCGAAAGCAGGAGAAGATTGTCATACCTGCCATTCTGCATGAGTACGATTTTTATTTCACGCCCGACATCAAGCACCTGGAATCCATTGAGGCGAACCACAAAATCAACCTGCTGATCGGTATTTCTGGTGCCGACGCGCGAACTCTGCACAACTTTACCGGCAGCAACCAGCGGAGAGGCTTCCACAACCATGAATCTTACCGTAAACGCCATCTGCGACGGATCATCCTCATACACAATCAGCAGGTAATTTCCCGAAAGTTTGGGCCGCATATTTTCGGTGGGAAATGTTGTTTGAAAATGGGTGTACCTTACGGTGGTATTATAGGAATAAGCATATTGATCAATATTTTCCTCCCGGTAGCCATCAACATAATCTGAAACAGTAAGGTCAGCCGACACCTGCCAGTCAGCTTCACAATGCAGGATCGTATATTTGAACCGCTTGATATCAGGATCCAGGTCGTCGAATTGAACAGAGAGCCGGTCTGTTGAATTCAACTGAATGATCGGGGGCGATAACTCAAATCCCTCTTTAAACACCTGGATGGTTTTTATTGCCGGGTCGTAGCAAGTGTTTTCGGTGGGAAACCCGTTTGCCTGACAGGTTAATGATAAAAAACCGATCAACAAACCACAAGTTAAACGAATGAAGATTCTAAAGCCTGCCTGCATTTAAAAGGAATTTAATTGAAGAACAGAAATAGGTGTTGATAAATGACCCCTTCTGAATTCAGCACAAATAATGGCAGTAGCAATCGATGCGTTAAGTGATTCAGCCTTACCCATGTCAGAAGACCCAAAAGAAGGTATGAAAAGTTTATGAGTGATAAAAGGAACCAGATCCGGTGAAATTCCACGCGATTCATTGCCGATCACAATAATGCCATGATCGCTGAGTGTTTGGGTGAAAATTGAATTCCCCTCCAGAAAGGTTCCGTACACCGGAACTTTGTCATACGGCCCTGACGGGGTGACAGACCCTGTGTGGTTGGAAAGAAATTCAACAAGGTTGCAACGAACAATGTTCACCCTGGCGATTGACCCCATGGTAGCCTGGACCACCTTTGGATTGTAAATATCCACACAACTTTCAGAACAAACCACCTGGTCGATTCCAAACCAGTCGGCAATGCGTATAATCGTTCCAAGATTTCCCGGATCGCGAATGTCGTCGAGGGCTAAAATTAATGTGCTGATGGGTTGATGTGATGATGTGCTGATGTGCTGATGGGCTGATGGGATGTCGACAACCGCCAAGACAGGGCTTGGGGTGGAAAGCGCTGATATGCGTTCCATTTCACGGGGCAGGGTTTCAAAAACGGAAATGTTTTTCTCCCGAACCCGTTTCAGGTTATCAATGATCCATTCAGCAGAGGCATAGATAGCGGAGACATTGAAATCGCCGGATATCAAATCCATCACTAGTTTATGCCCTTCGGCAATAAACTGATGATGTTCCTCGCGGAACTTTTTGACTTTCAGCGCGGTGATATGTTTGATCTGGTTTTGTGACAGCATAAAAAAAATCCCGGAATCGTTGGGATTCCGGGATAAAATTACAAATTTTCAGGTTAGTACTATTCAGCAAAAACTTCAAGGCTGATTTCAACCTGAACATCCTTATGCAAATGGATTTTTGCTTTGTAGGTTCCCAATTCTTTAATGTGTTCGTGATCGACATGAATTTTTTTCCTGTCAACATCGAAATCGAATTGCTCCTTCAAAGCCTGGGCTACCTGGATGGCATTCACCGATCCAAAGATTTTTCCGCTTTCGGCAGCTTTCGCTCCAATTCTTACGGTCAGCGTTTTCAATCCCTCAGATAAATCTTCCGCAGATTTCCTGATCTTAGCCTCTTTATGCGCTTTCTGCTTCAGCGTTTCTGCCAGCACCTTTTTGTTTGATTCGGTGGCCAGAATCGCAATGCCTTGAGGAATCAGATAATTCCTGGCATATCCGGGCTTAACATTTACCTTTTCGTTTGTATAGCCCAGGTTGAGGACGTCTTGTTTTAAAATTACTTCCATGGTTCGTGCCTCCTTATTTTAATAAATCTCCAACATAGGGCATGAGGGCAATGTGCCTGGCCCGTTTAACTGCCTGTGCTACTTTCCGTTGGTATTTGGTTGAAGTACCGGTAATACGGCGGGGAAGCAGTTTGCCCTGTTCGTTAACGAACTTCAGCAGAAAGTCAGCGTCCTTGTAATCGATGTATTTGATACCGCTTTTTTTGAAGCGGCAATATTTCTTTCTCTTGGTATCTACCGCAATCGGGGTAAGATACTTTATTTCACCTTGTTGTTGTGTTGCCATGATCAAACAGTTTTTGGATGGTTACTATTCTTTTA
>JBAXFM010000142.1:0-12761 GCA_037139855.1 Bacteroidota bacterium | reverse complement strand
CAATTCCTGGTCTTTGGTAGGAGCAGGGGGTGCTGCTGGAACCTCTTCCGTTTGCTTTTTGCTTACCTTTATCACGGCTTTGACCATCATGAATATGGCGAAGGCAACGATGGTAAAATCAACCAATGTCTGGATGAAACCTCCGTATTTTAAGGTAACGGCCTCTTTGGCGACTTTCCCGGTTGCAGGATCCATTACTGCATCTCGCAGGGTGACAGCCAGGTTTTTAAAGTCCATTCCGCCAACCAAAACCCCGATAGGTGGCATAATGATGTCGTTTACCAGCGATCCAACAACCTTTCCGAAGGCGGCTCCGATGATTACACCAACGGCAAGGTCGATTACATTGCCCCGCATGGCAAATTCCTTAAATTCTTTCAGTATTTTCATGTTTTTTTGTTTAAGGGCGCAAAAATAACCAGTATCTGGACGAAATCCAAATAAGAGCGGAAATTCTTGTGTCACTTATCAACCGTCACATGTCACATGTCACCTTTTCCGCTCCAGCTTTCAACCACCTGAGGCTCCTCTGCATGTTTGATGTCAACAAAGATTCCTGTCAGCACAGCCATCCCACTAATCCTATCGAGGTTTTCCGGGCCATCGGCAGCCAGGATGTTGACATTGACCCCGCGGGTTTTCTTTGCAACACCCAGGCCTGAGTGCTGATGTCCCCAGCCATGAGGCAGCGCGACGGTTTTAGGGCCAAGATCTTCCGATATTCTTACCGGAAGTCTCACTGATCCGGTCTGGCTTGTGACATCTGCAAAATCACCATTGGAAATGTTTAGTGCCAAAGCATCAGAAGGAGAAATGTAAAGATAATTGGTGTTTTCGGGCGCTTTTACAAATTCTTCATAATTGTGGGTCCAGCTGTTGTGGGTGGTAACAGACCGTTTCGTGATTAACCGAAATCTGCCGGCATGATCTTTTTCCCGTTGAAACTGAAAACCGATCGTTGCAGCAGATTCAAGAAGGATTGGAGGGGCAAGGTGGATTTTCTGATCTCCTGTGACAATTCTTCTTTCAAGAAAATCGGTATTATGCCCAGGCATCAGGATTCCGTGCGGGTGCTTCAGGAGTTTTGTAAACGAAGGTTGGCCGCAAATGCGAAGCAGGATATTGAGAATGCCGGTTTGAGGCACTTTACGGAGCATTTCATTGTGTACCTTTCTTTTTTGTGAGAATACAGTCAGCAGTTTTTGGGCGATGGCTGATCCGAAGATGGGGAATCCGCTGTAATGGCATAGGTCGAGGTAGATCGACGCTTCGTCGCGCTGTGCTTCTTTTGCCGATAGTATTGCCCTGGTTGCCTGAAGATACGGACGGTGCTGCAATCCCAGCATCAATGGAAAAATAAACGGAAGGTCGGGGCGTTCCAACGGGGAGGTGCAGGGGAGTGCATAGTGTGCTAGTGTGGCTGTTTCATTGGGCAGGATGTCAAGGGCTACCAGCAGGTCTAGTTGTGAGAATGCATGCCGGAGATGTTCGGAGCCAGGCATGGTGATGAGTGGGTTTCCGCCGGTGACAAAGAGGGCGCGGACCTTTTCTTTTCCGGGAGTCAGAATTTCATCGGCCAGGATAGCGCCGGGAAAAGCATCGTTTACCGAACGGCAATTGCCAACCCTGGAGCGGTTGGTGCGAGTGAGAATCCCGTGTTTCTTTCCGAATTTCGGAAAATCAATAATTCCCTTACTCACAAGGGTTCCCCCTTTGCGGTCGAGGTTGCCTGTAATGGCATTGATGCACTCCTGAATCCAAAATGCGAGTGTTCCCTGCTCCCCCATGTTTACCCCTGTTGAGCAATAGAGCGCCGCACCATCTGCGGAAAGGTAGTCGGTCACCATTTTTATCAGTAATTCCGGGGCAACACCCGTTACTACAGAGGTTTGTTCAGCGGTCCAGGGTTCGGCGAGAGAGGCAATCTCCGTATAACCGGTCATGTATTTTTCAACATGTACTCTTTTGACTCCATTTTGCCGGATTACTTCATTCAGAAATGAGAGGTAAAAGAACAGGTCGGTTCCTGGCCGGATAAAAATATGTTCACCGGTTAATTTTGCTGTTTCGGTTCGTCGCGGGTCGACAATATAGATTTTTCCACCTCGGGAGGTGATTGCTTTCAGTTTTTTCCCGGGATCGGGAACCTGAAGAAAACTCCACTTGGATATCAAAGGATTGGCGCCAACCATAATGAGGCACTGAATGTTTGAAAGATCGGGAAAAGGTTGGGTAAAGGGAAATCCATACATTTCATTTGCGACAGCAAATTTATTACTGCAATCCTGGGTGGAGGAAGAGAACATGTTCACCGAACCGATGGCCGACATGAAACCCTGCGCAAAGATGGGGTGGAGCGCACTAAACCCTGCAGCAGTGCCAACGTACATGGCGATGGCATTCGGGTGAAATTCATGACAGATTGATTGTACTTTGCTCCCAATCTCCTCCAATGCTTGTTTCCATGAGATTTGTTCCCAGGTGGAGCCGTTCCGTTTCATCGGAAACTTTAGCCGGTCGGGAGAACTGTATATATGTTGTTGCTTCAACCCTTTCGGGCAGGCGAATCCTCCAGTCCCCAGGTGGTTTTTGTCGGGACGGATTGAAACAATCTGGTTGTTTTCAGTGCTGATCTCAAGTCCGCAAAGGACTTCGCAGATACGACAGAACGTGTGATTTACAGGCATAGGCAAGATAGAATGATGGGGAATGACGAATGACAAGTGACGAATGACAAGTGACGAATTACGAATGACAAGTGACGAATTACGAATTACGATTTTAGTAATAGCAATCTATTCTGGTATCATCTGGCTATTATGTTATTTGTCATTCGTCTTTTGTCATTCGTCATTTTTTTCCAGGGGCAAATATACTGGTTTCAATCTGCCTGGTCACTCCTTGGCAGTGAAAAATAAAAGGAAGCACCTTTGTCCACTTCGCCCTCGGCCCAGACTTCACCGCCATGTCGTTGAACAATTCTTTGTACAATGGCGAGTCCCACCCCTGTTCCCGGATAATCTTTCTCGCTATGAAGTCGCTGGAATACACCAAATATTTTATGAAGGTAGGTCATGTCAAATCCGGCTCCGTTATCAGTAATCCAATAAACGCACCTGTCATTTTCTGACTTTGAAGCGATCGTGATGATTGTTTTTTCTTTTTTCGAACTGTATTTTATTGCATTGGAAATCAGGTTGGACCAAACCTGATGTAACATGATTGGGTCGGCTGGAGCCCGACATAACTCATCCACGTTCAGGGTGATTCTTTCACGCGATTTGGGGTCAGTTATCTCCTCGTAAACGGAAGTGACCATCTCTTTCATATTGATGACAGATAATTCCATCTCAACACGGCCTAACCTCGAAAAGGCCAGTAAATCATCAATTAAACGTCCCATTTTTAAGGAATTATCCCTTATAATCATGCAGATGCGTTTGCCTTCATCGTCAAGTTTGTCCTTGTAATCCTCAACAAGGATTTCAGTAAATCCATGAATACCCCTGAGGGGTGCCCTGAGGTCATGTGAAACGGAGTATGAAAAGGCTTCCAGTTCCCTGTTTGCAACCTGTAGTTGGTTCGTCCGTTCTTCAACACGTTGTTCGAGGGTTTCATTGAACCTGATTATAATATCTTCTGCCACCTTACGTCGGGGATAGTCAAAAAAAGTCACGACAACTTCCTGTATATCCTCCTGATAATTCCGGATGAGGTGTGTAGCACATTGAACCCACACAGGAGTTTCAATGTCGGGTCGCACAATGCCCAAGACGATGTTTGAAAGTGAATTATTTGCTGAGATGGTCAGGTTTACAGGATATTCGCTGATTTCCATTTTGGTCAGATCTTCATGAATAAAGCACCAGGAAGGGTCAACTGCGGTTTTACCCTGCATCTGGTCGCGGGTCAAACCCAGAAGGCGGGAAGCCATTGGGTTCGAAAACAGGACACTGGTATCCGGGCCGTGCGTTACCACCCCTATTTGCATATTTTCCACCAGGGCACGGTATCTTAATTCACTCTCCAGCAGTGCCTCGTTCGCATTTTTACGATCGGTTATATCCTGAATTGTGGTGATGAAATATAATGGCTTTCCTGTGTTATCCCGTTGAAGAACCGTGCCGATGTCAACCCAAACAATATGTCCATCCTTGTGGATATACCGCTTTTCCCATTGAACTGAGGTGGTTTTGCCGGCCACAATTGAATCAAGGTTGAGTTGATCCCTGGTCAGATCGCCGGGATGCGTAATGTCCTGCCATCGGAGCGTTGCCAATTCCTCCTCTGAATAGCCCAGCATTTGCCGGTAAGCCCGATTGGTTTTTAATTTCCCTCCAATTTCAGTAATCGATTTGCCGACGGTTGAATGTTCGAAAACATTTCTGAAATATTCTTCGCTCACCAGCAGTTCTTTTTCAGCCTGCTTCCGCTTTTCTTCCGTTTCAATCACTTCGAGGGCAAATCCGATGTCGTCGGTCACTTCACTTAGGATTGTAACTTCTTGCTCGTCAAAGAAATAAGGGGTGCTTGCGTATAAGGTGAAAACGCCATAAACATTGCCGAAGTAAAATATTGGCAATGCAATGGAAGATCGATAGCCACGAATCAATGCTTCATCTCTCCAAATGACCACATTCGGATCGTTTTCGTAATCATTGCAGATAAAGTGTTTCCGCTCTCTTAAGGCGGAGCCTGTGGGCCCATGTCCTTCAGGAACATTTTCAATTGAAATCTTTTTGATACTGGAAAGGTAGCCATCTTCAACTCCAGCATGGATCTTCGGGACGATGGTTTTTGAAGGTTCATCCACCAGCCCTATCCAGGCCATGTGAAATTTTCCGGTCTCGACGGCAATCCTGCATACTTCTTTATAAACTTCATCTTTATTTTTCACATGTACGATGGCCTGGTTGATCTGGCTGATAAAAGCATAAATGCGGTTGACTTTAAGTACCTTTTCCTCAGCAAGCCTTTGCTCGGTAATATCCATAATTGTTCCGACAATCCGATGCGACTGACCCTTCCCGTCTTTAAAAACATTGCCTTTGGCCAGGGAATGTTTGATCAATCCAACCCCGGTAATTAACCTGACTTTAAAATCCAACGGTTCCCCGGTTTGCAAAGAATGTTCAAAATGCTTATTGTATGTTTCTAAATCATCAGGATGAATAAACCTGTTGTTGGCCTCAAAACCAGGTACGAAGGTTTGGGGTGTCACCCCAAAAATCCGGTAACACTCATCCGACCACCAAACATGATCGGTCTGCAAGTTCCATTCCCAGCTACCTATCAGGGCAATGTGTTGCGCCTCGTTTAGTTTTTCGAGGAGGTCAGATTTGTCATGCTCACTTTGTTTCAATGAATTTTCGGCCTCTTTAATCAGGGTGATATCCCTGGAAATGCTGACAATGTGCGGTGTCCCATGAATTGAAATTATTTTCGCCGACACCAAACCAATGATTTCATGACCATCCTTCCGGACGAATACAGCCTCGTGGTTATTACAATATCCCCGCTCTTTCAGCTTAGCAATTAACTTATTCCGGTCGGCAATATTTTTCCAGATATTGATGTCAGTAATCAATTTTCCAATCAATTCCTTTCGCGAGTAGCCGGTGAGCGTTGAATAGCCCTCGTTAACATCGACAACCAGTCCGTCATCTATGCGGCTAATCACAGCCGCATCGGGACTCAGGTTGAAAATTAATTGCATATCCTTTTGAGTTTCTGAAATATCGGTATTCAGTTGCTGATTGATCATGATGATAAATCCGAATGTCCACAAGAGGCTCACAATGAGTGCGTCGAAATAAGGGAGGATGTTGAACAGGCTGGGTGTGAAAAAAGATTCGACCGGCGTACCGGCAATAATCATCATCGTCCGGTAAATAAAGATGCCCCCATGAACCAGGAATACAGCGGTAAGAAAATTAGCGGATGCGGCTATGGCACCTTTTTTATTGATGATTAAGCAGTGGGCAGTCAGCAGTGAACTGGTGGCCAGGGTTAGGCTTAGTAACCCGGAACGGATTTGAATGTCGTCGTATATAAAGAGGAAGCAAAGAAGCCCTGTGAAAAATGCCGATCCAATAACCGCCACCAGCCTTATATTCAGGTCCAGGTTAAAGAATCGCCGGACCCCGATGTATAAAAACAGGGTGCCTGCCACTATCATGGAATTTTGAACGATGATCACCACCGGGAGCAACGATGGAATGTTCCGCAACAAAATGAATGTAAAGCCAATGATCTCGGATGCACTCCACAGCAGCCACCAGCCGGTACCATTGTAGGTTTTATTGACCTTGTATTGGTGAAAGAATACCAGCATCTGCATGAGATGTGTAAAACCAAGGATCAGTATAATGGTCCGGATGTCAATTTCCATTGATGACGACATTAATTTCCGAAATGAAATATCAAATATAAGCATTGTTCTTTGATCCTGGTTTTTTTTGTGATTTGTCCGGGGGTTTCTTCACCGACCTGCCATAACAAGCAGTTTTTTTGTTAACTTTGCCAAACGATTCACAAAACACACAAATCATGGCGCGAAACTTACTTTTTACAACGATATTTTCGTTGGTAATGCTTGGATTGCAGGCACAAAATATTCCGGTTCATCCCACGGAAATTATTACCGGGACCTATCTGGGGTTGAGTAAACCCTTGCGTGAAATACCCCCTATGACTGCCGAAGAATTTCATCAGCTGGAAGTGAAAGGACTTACACGTACTTTGAACAAGGATCTGAAAAATCGTGTTTTTCCTTTTTCTGCAACTGCTTTGCCTAAAGGAGCCGACCCTGCCTGGCAGGATTTCATGGGAGCTGCCATGGGCAACAGAGGGCCGATTGTAAACATTGACGGACAAACATCTCCTTATTACCCACCCGATTGCAACGGGACCGTGGGGCCTAATCATTTCATGCAAACCATCAATACGGTGTATGCTATCTATGATAAAACCGGCACCCTGGTAGCAGGTCCAACCAACATGAATCTTTTGTTTGGCGGTGTTCCTGGCGCAAACCGCAATGATGGAGATCCAATTATTTTATATGATGATGTAGCCGACCGATGGGTGGCGACTGAATTCTCGATCCCAAATTCCGGTACGAATTACATGCTCATGGCTGTCTCTACAACCAATGACCCCACAGGAACATGGCATCAGTATTCTTTTCCGGTTGCTTCGATGCCCGACTACCCGAAATTCAGCGTTTGGCGCGATGGATATTACATGGGCGACAACAACAGCGGAGGTAACGACATTTATGTGTTTCAACGCGAACAAATGCTCACGGGCGGTACTGCCCTGGCCATGGGTTTTAACAATGCATGGCGGCCAACTTCGGTTGATGGTTTTATGTGCGTTCCACCAATTGACAATGATGGTCCGCTGGCTCCCACCGGAACCCCCGGCATGTTCATCGCCTTTAATGATGATGCTTTGGGCGGAGGGACAGACCAGCTTTGGCTCTATGACCTGACTGTTGACTGGACTACGCCGGCAAACTCCTCTTTTGTTCGTACCCAGCAACTTGAAGTTCAGCCGTTTAATAGCAATTTCGGCAATAACTGGAACAACATTGAGCAGAAAGGTACGAGCCAACGCGTGGATGGTATTCCTCAGGTGATCATGAATGTACCGCAATATCGCAATTTTGGCTCTTATCAAACCATCGTTTGTTGTCATACGGTCAACGTTGACGGCGTACGCCATGCCGGTATCCGCTGGTATGAACTTCGTAAAAGTACCGGTAACTGGGAAGTCAGACAACAGGGAACTTATGCCCCCGATGCCAACAGCCGATGGATGGGCAGCGTGATGCTGAATGGTTACAATGAAATCAGCATTGGCTATTCTGTTTCAAGCACCACCATGTACCCCAGTATTTTCTTCTGTGGCCAATCGGCAGGAGCCTATGCGAATGCATCTGGTATAATGGATATTGCAGAAGACACAATACAAGTTGGAGCAAACTCACAAACAGGCGCCAACAGATGGGGCGATTATTCCCAATTATCTGTTGATCCTACCGATGACAAAACATTTTGGTTTACAACGGAATACATTGGAAGCGGTGGTAGCAGGAAAACAAAAATTTCATCGTACAAGTACAATTTCGCTCCTGCTGTTGCTACCGTTGTTGCATCAGCCATCACGCCAACAACTGCAACACTCAATGGCACAGTAAATCCCAATGGGTTGGCTACAGATTACCATTTTGAATACGGCAATACCCCCATGGCAATGACTTTTTCTACTCCAACAGTATCTGCCGGCTCCGGTACGACAACAGTGGATGTAAGCGCGAATGTATCAGGTCTTTTGAGCGACACAAACTATTATTATAAGATTGTCGGTTCAAGCATGGGGGGAACTGCTACTGGCATCAAGATTAAATTCAGAACATTGGTTGCCCCATTTATCGCTGTTACACCTCCCAATCAAAATGTTCCGGCCTGGACAGGCAATACACAGTTTATTGTTTCCTCAAACACCAGCTGGCTCGTTGAAAGTGATGCTGCCTGGTGTACTGTTACCAGCTCAGGGGTGAACAATGATACAATCAGGGCTGTATATGGGGAAAACTTATCGGTAAGTTTGCGGATAGCACACATTGCCGTTACCGGATTGGGCGCCGGCACTCAGATTGTGACCGTGACCCAGGAAGGCGCTGCTCCATTGCTTTCAGTTACGCCTCCGAATCAGAATGTATCGACCGCTGCAGGAAATACCCAGTTTGATGTAACTTCAAATACCACCTGGACTGTTACCAACGATGTTGCCTGGTGCACGGTAACCCCTTCCGGATCGTTCAATGGCGCCATCATTGCCACTTATCAGGAGAATGTTTCATTGTCGCCGAGGATGTGCACCATTACAGTTACTGCCCCTGGTCTGGCATCCGAAACCGTTACTGTAACGCAGGCTGCCGTTGCTCCTACCCTGGCTGTTACACCGCTTAATCAAAATGTGTCGGCTGTGGCAGGAAGTACGGCTTTTACCGTTGCTTCCAATACCACCTGGACTGTCGCCGGTAATGCTGCGTGGTGTACCATCACACCTTCAGGCGCCGGAAATGGAACAATTGTGGCCGATTATACGCAAAACACAGCCAATCAGCCTCGTATTGCGAATATTGAGGTAACAGTTGCCGGCCTTCCCGTTCAAACTGTTACGGTAACTCAGGCCAAGTCCACCATTGGGATGGAAGAGGTGACAGGCAATGATATCCGCATTTATCCAAATCCTACCCGGGGAATCTTTAACATTGTGCCAGCTCAGGGTGATGGACGGACGATGGATGTCAGTGTTCAGGATTTGAATGGTAAAATTATTTTGAAAAAACAATGCAAAGGAGCGAAGGAGTATCAGATCGATCTTTCGTCAGCCTCCAAGGGCACCTACAACATTATTTTAAAAACTGAGAGTAATTTGCTGGTGAAGAAGCTGGTGGTGATCAAGTAAATTACAAATTACAAATTACGAATGACGAATTCGTAAGGTTGATAAATCTTTCCCGATAGCTGAAGGAATTTTATTTCCGGGAGCTATCGGGATTTTTTTTTGATAAGCCGGTTGCTATTCGTTTTATTAAAGCCAGGTAACGTGGTTTAGAATCATTCTAAATATTCCGATATTATTGTCGGTTCAGGCAACCAGGTATTCATATATGTATCTTTGTGGATATATAGTTAAACTACTCATTATGAAAAAAGTTTTAATCCTGATTGTGTTCTGTGTTTTTATTCAGGTTTTGTTTTCATCGTTTACGCCAAAGACAAAGGAAAAATCAGGCTCACTCACGCAAACATACATCGTGGTAGCCTGGAACGACCTGGGGATGCATTGTGCAAATCTTGATTTTTCAACCATGTGCATTTTGCCACCTTACAACAATCAAAAGGCCCAGGTTATCATGCGGGGAAGTTCCACCATGTTACCTGTCGTTATGAAAGGAACAAGTGGAATTTATTTAACTTACAGCATTCCCGGAAATACGCAATCGGCCACTAAAACCAATTTCTGGAGTTATTCACAGCAGATTTTTGGAGTAACATTACCGCTCAACATTGGGTTGACTGGTGTTGGCATGTCGGGAATCATGCAGTCGGATACCAACAACTATTATCGTGTTGAAGGGATTCCAATTACAGCATTTCCTGATTCAACGCCAACCGTTCAGGATCCCTACCAGCTTACTTTGATTCAGGCATATTCCCCGACCAATGAACTGCTTGCTTCCACCCAAAGTGTAATTCCGGTGTCGCACGAGATCAATTGCGTAAGTTCCGGCTGTCACGCCAGCGAACTTGCCATCCTGAACAAACATGAAAAGGTTACCGGGTTTAATGTTAACAACCGCCCGATCCTTTGCGCCTCCTGTCATTCCGACAATGCGCTGGGTATGCCCGGAAAGCCCGGAGTTCCTCCATTTTCCCAGGTTATTCATGAAAAACACGGTGAATTTATTAAGAGCGGAACGAGTGTAGACTGCTACAAATGCCATCCGGGACCGAATACACAGTGCTGGCGGGATGTGATGCACAGTTCTGTGGGAGGGATTACAAAATGCCAGGATTGCCATGGAAGTGTATCAAATGTGGGAAAGAGTATTGAACAGGGCAGAAATCCATGGCTTCAGGAACCTTCTTGTGGCGCGGTTGCATGTCATGGACCAAATTATGCAGAACAGCCGGGAAAGTTGTTCCGCAATTCAAAAGGGCATGGAGGATTATTCTGCAGCACCTGTCATGGTTCCCCGCATGCGATTTTACCAACGGATAATCCTCGGGATAATGCCCAGAACATTGCTTTGCAAGGGTTTTCAGGAACGCTGTCTGATTGCTCGGTTTGCCATGGTTATTTACCGTCGGGGCCTGGTCCTCACGGCATTCAGAACACTATCGTGCAAAATGTCATGATACTGAGTGCCCAGACAAATTGTTATGGTACTAGCGGAACACTCAGTGTAGCCGGAGGAGGTACCTTCGTGGAGGTCCAAAGTGGTGGAACTGCAACCTTTATTGCGGGTCATAAAATCAGTTTTCTGCCTGGATTTTTAGCCAGTGAGGGAAGTTCTGTGCATGGTTATATCACGACTAACGGGCAGTATTGCAGCATCCCGGCAGCGCCGCTGATTGGATCAGCAACAGGATATGAGAATCCTCAAATGAATTCTGAGTCATCATTTTTCAAAGTCTATCCCAATCCTACTACAGGAAATTTTATGGTTGAACTGCCTGACATGAAACCTTCTGAAACAATTCATGTGGATATTTACGATGTACAGGGAGCAAAACTGATAATTAAAGAACTGAAAGGGAAGGGAAGTTATCAATTTGATTTGTCAGACTATCCGGCAGGTGTTTATTTGATCCGGGTTTTCTCTGGCAATAAAACTGGAACCGTTAAATTGATCAAGCAAGACTTTTAAACACTGACAGGCTTACTGACACTGTCAGGTTTAGCGATCAGACCTGACAGCGTCTGAAAAACCAGTGTATATAACCCCTCAGTCGTAATTCGTCACTCGTAATTCGTCACTTGTCATTCCACCAGCCCCACTCAGCTTCAGATTCCTGAAACTCACCATCTGCTGCTCTTTTTCATCCCACAGGCGGTAGGTGAGCGTTTTAAAACTTGCCCAGAAAGTCAATGGTTTGATATCCTGAAACAGGGTATTTTCACGTTGACAACGCGCCAGTTTATAATTAGGGATCAGGGGACTGAGGTGATGGATGTGGTGGAATCCAATGTTTCCTGAGAAGAATTGCAGAATCCGGGGGAGTTTATAATATGAGCTGCCTTCCAGCGCCATGCGTTGGTAATTCCAGGTGTTGGTTCGTGACCAGTAAGTGGGGTCAAACTGGTGCTGTACATAAAAGAGCCAGAATCCAAAAATACCAGCAATTGCGATAATGGGGAGTTGAATCAGTATGAATGCTTTGACCCCAATCAGCAAACTCATTGATGCCGCAAAAAAAAGTAACCCTGCATTGGTTGCATATACTCCTAGTCTGCCTTTATTGTCCATATACTTCTTGGTAAATCTGTTGCCTATCACAAATACATAAAATGCCCCGATGCCGAACATGGTGACCGGATGTCGGTAAAAACGGTACATGATCTTTTGCCATGCTGAGCTTTCCCTGTATTCATCTACTGTCATAGTCCAAACATCACCAATGCCACGTTTGTCGAGGTTCCCGGCAGTTTCATGGTGAATATGATGCTGGTACGACCAGCTGTAATAAGGGGTAAATGTAAGAATGCCAATGAATAATCCTACAGAATTGTTTAGCTTTTCTGATTTGAAAAATGCCCCATGTCCGCAATCATGGTAAATGATAAATAACCTTACAAGCATCCCGGCTGCAGGAAGTGAAAGTGCAAAGGTTATCCACCAGGATATGGAAAGACTTTCATACATCAAAAACCAGGCGATCGAATAAAGGAAAAGGTTAACGGAGAGTTGCCACCAGCTTTTTAAGGCATCGGGGCGGTTGTATTTCGTAACGATTTTTATCCAGGAGGTGTTTGATGTTTCACGCTGATTTTGAGGTGAAGCCATCATGTTAAAAGGTGTTAAATTAATTTATGCAAAGGTACAACAAAAAGAGTTTCAATTCTTGTTTGGATCAAATAAACTTAAAACTCCGAACACTCCAGCCTCCCACTGTACCCGCTCCGCCCGCCTGGCATCCCAATGCCTGATGATCCTGCCGAGCCGCCGAAGATGCTCAGCC
>JBAXFM010000141.1:0-12779 GCA_037139855.1 Bacteroidota bacterium | reverse complement strand
GCCGCTGTTGTTTGATCCGAGTGTTCCTGAAGCGTTGCCGATGGAGTTCAGAATCAAGACCGTTGTGAAGGATAAAGATGGCAATCCCATCGATTCCATTAAACCGGTTTATTCGGCTGCCGTGCAACAGTTGATCACCCCTTACTATGCCCCGATTATCTACCCGTTGCTGAACGTTCCGGGAAGTTATCAGGCATGGAATCCTGCCGACATGACCACCGCCATTGCATCGGTTGCATCAAACGACAAGTATGAAGGTTACATGTATTTCCCCGATCCCAATACCGAGTTCAAGTATGCAAAAGGCAGCTGGGATACCAACTGGGGCGATACCGGCGCCAATGGTTCCCTTGAACCAGGCGGAGACAACATCAAAGCCGCAGAAGCCGGATACTATAAACTCAATGCAGATCTGGTAGGTCTTACCCATACCTTTACAAAAACTGTGTGGGGACTTATTGGCGATGCTACTCCGGGTGGATGGGATACCGATACCCCTATGACCTACGATGTTGCAGGTAAAATCTGGACGGTTACCGTGAATCTGACGGCCGCTAAAATCAAGTTCCGCGCCAACAAAGCATGGGATCTGAATTACGGCGACGATGGCGGCGATGGTTCCCTCGAAGCGGGTGGCGCAGACATCGCTGTTACTGAAGGTGCCGGTAATTATACCGTTACCCTCAACCTGAGCAACCCTGTTTACAAGTACAAACTGGTGAAGAACTAATTGACTTCAACAGAAGAAAAAAAAGGCTGCCTCGAAAGGGCAGCTTTTTTTTTGACCTCGTCATTATGCCGCACGAATTTAACGCACTGCAAAGATTTTTATCCGACTTGCCAATATATCGCTTACCTTTACTTAATATTCAATTTATTATCTGGGCTGAAAATTACACAATGATCCGTGAATGCCGGAAAATCCGGCTTAAAAAAATACTTCGTTCTGTATTTGTCCCACCCCATGCTATCCTTCAAAATTATTCATACCAATTCAGAATTTATAAGCCTTCTCCAACCCGTTTCATGGGGATAAGGTTTGGGCTGAATACTGACCTTATAAAGGAAGAAGTTTCATTTTTGCAATTTAAATCGGATGAAAAAAAATACCGGTGCCAGATCAACATCTGAAATACTTCGCCATAAGGCTGAAGAATTGCTTTCGAAGAAATCAACAAAAACTCTTTCAAAACTTTCTGAAGCCGACAGTCTCAAACTCATCCACGAGTTGGAGGTCCACCACATAGAGTTGGAATTGCAGAACGAAGAGCTCAACCTTGCAAAAGTGAGAACAGCTCAATTAGCAGAGACTAACGCAAGCCTTTTAAATGAAATCGAAGAAAGAAAAAGGGCAGAAGAATATCTTATTGCAGCTAAAAACGAAGCAGAGAAAGCCAATCTTGCCAAAAGCAGGTTCCTTTCGCGCATGAGCCATGAATTGCGAACACCCATGAATTCAATACTTGGCTTTGCCCAGTTATTGGAGATGGCTGATCTTAAGGCATCGTATAAAAAGGGGGTAAATCATATCCTGGGCAGCGGAAAACATCTGCTCAACCTGATCAACGAAGTTTTGGACATTTCGGGCATTGAAACGGGCCGGATTGCTCTTTCTTTTGTTCCTGTGAACCTGTGCAGTATCATCAGAGAAACAATAGATATTGTTTATCCATTGGCCAGTACCCTTCATGTTACACTTGAATTAATAAATCCGGAGGAGAACCAGTTTGTTGTAAAAGCCGACCATCACCGGTTGCGGCAGGTGTTGCTTAATTTGATCAACAATGCTGTGAAATACAATCGTGAAGGTGGTTCAGTAATGATCAGAACCGAACTAAAGCAGGGAATGCACCGCGACATTGATTTTGTTAGAATTTCTGTGAGCGACACTGGCCCCGGAATCAATCCTGAACATATCGGGAAACTATTTATGCCATTCGAGCGGATCGGTTCAGAGAAATCCGGTATTGAAGGCACAGGCCTTGGACTCATGTTGGTAAAACAACTGATGGGTGCCATGGGCGGTCGTGTAGGGGTTGAGAGCATGCCAGGCAAAGGAAGTACCTTCTGGGTTGAGTTGCCGCACATTAGTGATCAGGATACCGATACTGAGCAAACAGAACGAATAGCTGCTCAGCAAACGAGGGTAAGCGAAAAAAACGGAACCATCCTTTACATCGAGGACAATGCCTCTAATACTGATTTGGTGGAGCAGATACTGAATGATCACCGGCCAACCATTAAATTGGTGAGCAATACGGAGGGAATACTGGCAGTTTCATTCGCCATCTCATATGCACCGGATTTAATCCTGCTTGATCTGGATTTGCCTGATATACCCGGTTTAGATGTACTCAGACTTCTTCAGGCGGAAGAACAAACAAAGGAAATTCCGATTGTGGTTATCAGCGCAGATGCGATGCCATGGCAAGTTGAAAAGTTTATGCTGGCAGGCGTTAGAGATTACCTGACTAAACCGATTGATGTCATGACTTTTCTACAGGTAGTGGATAAATGGGTGAATGTAAAGAAAGTGCCGGGTAAGATCGTAAACCCGGAGGTGTGAGAGACCATGATGGACTATTTGCGCAAAATTTAAAAAGGGAGTTTTTTAGATTACTTTTTCTTATTACTTTTATCCTGAAAAAATGAACACTTGTTTTATCCTCAGGAAAATAGTAATCCCGCCGTTGGTGCATTAAAGGTCCTGCTCATCCTTTTGGCAGGACTTATCCTGATACGATGTTCATCACCTGGGGGACCGAAAAATGATCAGGCATTCGACTCCCTGGTTCGGGTAATCAACAATAAACTTAAAACCAATGCCGACAGTGCATTAATCGCTTCCGAAGTTCTGTATCGGTTAACATCGGGAAAACGGGATACCGCCCATGCTTATGATGCGGCCCGGCTGAGGGGTGAGGCTTTCCAGGCGGCCGGGAGGAATGATTCCGCATATCGATATTATTCCGGAATGTGCTACCTGGCATTTCAGATGACCGATACCAATCGAATGCTTCAGACCTGTCATATGCTGGGAACCCTTTTCCTTAACATGGGCTCCAACGACTCTGTGGCGTTCTGGTACCGTAAAGGATTGACATTGGCCAGGGCTTCAAAAAATGCGGCTTATCTGGCCGGGTTTTCCTCTAATATGGGCCTTGTTTTCAATCAGAACGGGCAATTGGACAGCGCCATGCATTGTTATACGGAAGCAGCACAGTACTACGAAAAGTTAGCAGACTCCGGGAATATCTCCCAGGTGTACCGCAACATTGCCAGTGTGTTCATCAACCAGGGATTGTATGAGAAAGCCATCCGTTTTTATTATCGGGCCATCCGGATTGACCTGAAACTTGACAATATGAATGAGGTGGCCTCAGATTACACTTCCCTGGCCGTTGCATACATGATGATCTCTTCCGATTCTGCAGAATATTGTTACAAAACTGCCATGAAAATCCTGGATGAAAATGGTTCTTTGACAAACCTGTTGCCGTTGAAGTTCAACTATGCCAACTATCTGTCAAAACTTGGACGGGTTGAGGAGGCAGAAAACACCTATGAGGAGGTTTTGCGGCTAAGCAAAGAAAACAATATTCTGAAGGGACAAATTTACAGCCTGAATAATCTTGCTGCCGCTGCTGCAAGGGGCAGGGATGCTGCCAAGGCCAATAGATTATTTCAGGAAGCAATTCTATTGGCAGAAAAAAATAAACTGACGGCCGACCTTCTGACCTTGTATCGTGAGGCCTTTCAAAGCAATCTGGAACTTCAGAATGTTGGGTTTGCCCTGAGCTATTTTCAACGATGGGATCATCTGAACGACAGCCTGAAGATCGCCGAACAACGGGATGCTGTTTTGAAATATCAGGCCCTTTATGAGACACAGGTTCTTGAAACGAAAGTCAAAGACCTGAACTCCCATGTCAGGCTGCAAAAATCGAGGAACATTATTATCGCCTTAATATTGCTGGCATTACTGCTGCTGGTATCAACCCTGGTTATTTTCCTCTTTTTTCGTAACCGTCAAGCCAACCAAAAGCGAAAACTGGCCGAGCATCAGGCACTCCAGTCGGAACAGGAAAAATTATTGAAACAGGTTGAATTGGAAAAGAAAACCCTTGAGCACCAGATAAATGAAGAAAAGGTTGAACGACTGGAACTCGAAGTGAACTTCAAGGAGCAGGACCTGGTTTACCAGTCGCTGATTACCACCGAGCTTAGCCATGTGAACCGGTCGGTACAGGAGAAACTGGGGCAATTCCAATACCGTTTCCCTAAAAAGTCCGACCAGGAAGAGTTCCGTCAGTTGTTGTCTGAGATCATGCATGATGCATCAAAGAAACCGATGAACAACTTTGAAGTGATGTTTAAGCAAATGCATGGAGGATTTTCGGAAAAACTACTTGATATCTGTCCGGATTTTTCACGCAGCGAACTTCAGATTTGTGCGCTGCTGCGATTAAACCTTTCCTCAAAGGATATGGCCCGGATTGCAAATCTTTCATTGGCGACCATCGAAACTACCCGGCATCATATCCGCAAAAAACTCGGGCTTGATCAGAAAGAGAGCCTCTCCGGTTATCTTATTCAGCTTTAATCCCCCTTTTGCCACCTTTACTTTTCCTTAAGAAAATTCGTAATCAGCATCAAATCTGTTACTTAACCCATGGCTGAAACAAAGCTGTCTCATGTCATTCGTGAATCATTTGCCATCAGATCAGATGTTTAGGGTATTTGATAAAGGAAAATACAAAGAGAATCTAACTCTGTGCTCTTGACTTTGCCTGCGCCGGCAGGGTACCTTTACCGCATTCAATTGAAAATAACCCAATGCAAAGAGATACTGCTTTTTCGACTGTTGTTCTGATAGCCGATAACAATGATAACCATTACCTGCCCATGGAAGAAATATTGCAACAGGCAGGTTATTACGTTGAGCGTGTACGTACAAGTGAAGATGCCATGCTGCGTTGTTTAGCGCCACCTCCCGTGCACATTGCGCTTGTTGACGCAAGTCTGCCGGGGTGTAACGGCCATCTGCTCACCTGGCAGCCCCGGCCGGCCGGTTATCCTCCGTTGACGTTCGTCCTTCTGTCGGGATTCAGTATGATTGCCGTATCGCTGGCGATTGCATGGGGGTGCCGGGAATTTTTATCCAAGCCTGTAGGAAAGGATGAGTTGTTGGCAGTAGTGAGAAAGTGGAGCTATTCCGGAAAACAAACTCAAATTGAAATATGAAACGCAACCATTTTTTGACTTTTTTTGTCATAAAAAGTATTCCATATCACCGTAAAACTAACTAATAATTAAAACACATGAAAACTAAAATCATTACCAGATTGATGCTGGTCTTACTGGCTGGCTTTATAGTGGTGCTGAGCGCCTGCAAGAAATCCGGCGACGACGTTCCTCTTCCTGACCCCAAACCCCTGCCCTGGGATACGACTACGCCTGTCGTTTTCAAGAATTCCCGGCTAAACATCATGACAGATTACGAAAAACAAAACAACCTGCAGTTCGCTTCCGCAGTGATTCAGAAAGATTTCGCTTACCACGGCAGCAAAAAATCCGCCAATTTCGAAAACCAGACGGAATTAGGTATATCCACAGTATTCGAGGTCCTGGGAAAGGTTTACGAATACTTCCAACACAAGGAGGAAATGGCTGAACTTAACCAGAAGCTGGACAACATCCAGAACGAGTTGGGCCAGATCAATGTCGAAATCCAGGCCCTGGCGCAGCAGATGAGCATCTCGACCCAGGAAATCCTCAACCAGATATCGGTGAGCGCACTCCAGCCATCGGTCACGGCAGTGCAGAACGCCTACAGCGATTCGGGTAGCACCAATGGGCTCAAGTATTATTCCTACAACGGGACGCGTTACCAGAATGGCCTGATCACCGATGCCGTGATGCAGACAATGGTGGTGGGACCCAATCCGTTAAACCCCTATACAAAACAGTATTCTGACAACATCATCGCCTCAGGAAGCATGACCAATGCACTCACCCAGTTCGACAGTTACCTGATGGGTACCACTGCCATCCCGTCAATTCTGGATGGGTTCACCCAGTGGGTGCTGTTGAAGAATTCGGGGCACTATACTGATTCCAGCACGTTCGTCCTTGGTTATGAACTCCTTGAGAACTACTTTCAATACTACCTGACCTATGAATTCGAGGCTGCCACAGTACAGAGGAATGCCGACAATTACCGGGATTCCTCAGGGATGCTTGCTGCGACCTTCATGCAGAACAGCTTTGTACCACTTATCGTGAGGCAGGTGAACAAGTTCCTGAGCTTAGTCGATTACTATGTGATCAACGGATATGACCACCGGCTTCCCGGGCAGTATTTCAGCGACATGAACTTCATTCTTGCCGGACTCGCGCCCGATGCCCCGGCGCTGAAGATACTGTCACGGGCGAGATTCCTGGCCAACACCTACCTCGATATTGTGGGGCAGCCTTATCCTACTTACTGCGGAGCCATCATTCTGCCGAGGTATTACAGCATGGACAAGGCTTCGGTACCGGCATTCGACCTGACCATGGGCGGAGTGACCCTGAATCGTCCCAACGCCGTCCAGCTCCAGTCACAAATCCCCTACACCTATTGGCTCAGCGGCGCAAATTCATACACGCTAAGTTACGGTGCCGATTACGGCTGGGTGATATACCATTATGAGCAGAGCGAGGATGCCAGCCATACCTATGGCTGCAGTCCGCAAGCACTGAAAATACAGGATAATGGAAATGTGAATACCCCCTGGTACCACCTGAGCCCCATCCAGGGAACGGTGACCCCGCTCTATTACAATCCTCAGAACCCGGCCCAAACCTCTACCACAGTGACCAGCAATTGCACGATGAAATATTCCTTCGCTGCTGCATCCTGGAAATGGGGGTTCATGAAGCTGTATTTTACTGACAGGCTTGCTTCCCAGCTGTTCATTCCAGATCCCCAGCAGGCCCAGAACTACCAGTATAAGAAACTGAACGAGTGGACCTGGCCTAAACTCTGCAACTGGGGGTTGACCGTTTCACAGTGGCACAGTAACACCGGTAGTTACGCCGACTACACCTCCACTTACGTGGACGGGCTTACTTCCGACCAAAACAAATCGATGAAGATGAATTTCCAGCATGGTTTCGATAAGACCGGTAACACCTGGTTGGTGAACGGGATGAACGGGTTCACCGTGTCGACAGACGGGAATCCACCCTCAATGAACGCTTTCACCCGTTACTGGATGTATAGCCAGCTTGGGGTGAACGAACAGTATTCCTTCGGTTTCATCGTCGCTTCCGGGTTCTCAGACGCAACCGGGGGAAATAACAACTGTAACGGAACCATGTGGCCGCTTTCGTTTCCCGACGGCGGAAAGTTACTCTGTCAGAAGACCATGGTCGGCCCCGCAACCGGAAGTTTTACGGGTTCAGAGGTTGCGGCGGTAAACGGGGGGACCAATCCACTTCTTTACTTTTACTGGACAAACCATAATCCGTCGGGGCCCTATGCCATGAACGTGAGTTTAGACATAAACCTGCAATATGTGCCAACAGGGTACGGGGGGGTAAAGTAGTCAAGGATCATTTATAAAAACTGAAAATATGAAAACCAGAAATTTGAGAATTATCGTGGCCTCTGTTAGTTTGCTCGTGGGAATACTCCTCGCCTTGTCCTGCAAAAAGAAAACAGAAGATCCTGTGCCCAACGGAAATGTTGCCGGGACTTATGAGTACATCATGAAGGGGGAAACAGCCGGTGCTCCTGATCAATATTACAGTATAACCCTCCTTCAGAGCGGCACCGCGGTTACCGGGACCATTTTAGTACACAATTCGGCTGCGGAAGGGATTATTTCCGGGTCGGTAAGCGGAGGCAACCTTTCATTGTCATGTGATTTGGGGTTAAAGTCAACTTCATTTATTTTCACCGGCAATTTTGATCCTTTAACAAAGCCATATATCATCAATGGAACAATCACTTCAGCGGGTGTAGCATTGCAGGGAGCCCTTCAGGCAACTCTTGGAGGCAGCCTTGGCAGTGCGTGGTGCAACCAGCTGGCAACCAATGATTACATTTTCAAAAAGGTAAATTCTGCGGCTAATCCTACAGGTCCGCCTGTGATTTTTATCCACGGCATGGGGGCAAACCTCAAATGCTGGAACGGTACCTCCGGTCTCGGGCCCTTGTATAACATGGTGGACACACTCAGTGCGGCTTTCAAAGCGAAACACGATATCTGGTTGTTTCAGTATGACTGGAAAGATTCGATCATCATCAACGGCAGGGCGCTGAAAGATTCAGTGGAGCGTTACGGACTGGTGAATCCGATCCTGATCGGTCATTCGATGGGCGGACTTGTATCACGCGGATACGTTGCAAGCGGAGGAACGATTACCAAACTGGTTACCCTCGGAACTCCACACCTGGGAACACAATTGGTAGAACTGATTGACATTCCCCTGGTTTGCATGATGGACTATCCCGGTCCGCGCAACATGATGCCTGTTCCCGAAGGTAAGTATATCAAGTACATTCTTGATTCTCCGCTCGATATTGCCAACCGAAGCAAATACTATGCAATTGCGGGCCAGATAACAGGGTATTATGCAATGATCAATGGCGTTCCGGGCTGGAAATGGGAAATATACCCGGCTGATTGGTATAGCTTGATAGATAAAATTGGTTTTTTCCTTTTCAAGGGACTGATTCCCTTTCCTGATAACGACGGACTGGTTCCCGTACCATCGGGTGTGTTTGACAAAGGCGGGGTAAACAATCCATTACCGCTGCAGCAATGGATCGATCATTTTAATCTCATTTGTCCGAAACGTGCCCCTCAGATTCTGGATTATATCAATACGTTGTAAAAGCCACACCTTCTGAACCATTGACGGGATAATCAAAGCCTGCCAGGCCCGGAACTTTGTGGGTGCCATTTTAAAACCGGAATCAACGCGATACTGAGGTTGGCGGGCCAGCGACTTTTCCCATTTTGTAACTTGTAGTTGTTGCGTTTGCTCTCAAACCTGACCATAACATCGTATCTCCTTTTATGCTGATATTCCAGCATTCAAAAGCTTTACCTGTTCCACCAGATAAAAGGTCATTGGTATAATTGGAAGCTAAAAAATTACCATAAAGGAAATATTTTCCTTCATTATCTGGTTTGTTTATCCATTTTCCCTGATTATCCCTGTAATAGTAATTATAACTACCATCGGAAAAATAGCTCCAGTAATGATAACTGGTATCAGCAGTGCCTGGTGTGGCCGATTTTCCGTACCACGTACCAATAAACTGATTGCGGAGATCTGATGTTGCCTTTTTATGGGTATAAGTTTTAGGATCAGGATACGCTACATTATCAATCATGAATTTGCTGACAGAATACTGCAATGTTTGCTCATCAGCAAAAATGATTGCAAATTCCATGTGAAAAACCTGTCCCAGCTGATTTGATCCATCGATAATGATATTGTTGCCGCTGACACTATAGGTGTAGTTGGCGTTGTCAATCCAGGTTTTATTGTTCTCGTCCAGGATAAATCCGGTAGCATATGTTTGTACATGATCAGACCGGAACTCAAAGGTAAACGAGGCGTCCGTCAGAATCGGTTGATTATCAACATGAGTATTAATCCAGCGGCCAGTAATAAGTGAGGAATAGTCGATTTGTGCATCTTTTTTGCAACCTGTGAACAGGAGCATCATGAGCATGCAGGTCAATGTCAGCTTTTTCATATTAAATCTTATGTTTATTTGTTTATTTATTCTACTGAGAAACACCCTGTTTTATCAGAATGGGTTACTCGTAAACCAGATACTGCCAGGGTGAGAGCGCTATTTTATCCTCCCCTTTAAACTCCCTGATTTGCCCGGTGAACAGCTCTTTATACTTCCCTGCAAAATCACTTCCTTTGAGGGTCAGCGTTTGATCGGTTTCGGAACAATTGAGAATAACCAGCAATTGCCTTGTCTCTTTTTTTCGAAGGAATGCATATGCTGCTTTGTCGTTGCTGGTGTATACCCTGATGAATTTTCCGCCGCTGTCGCCACTGGCAATGAGATCGTTTTTCTTTTTCAATTGCATCAATGTGGCATAGAATGACTCGAGCGGATAGTTCCCCCATGGAATGGTATCCTTGTCAAAGAAACGCAAACGTTTGTTTAAAGCCGACTCCTGTCCACTATATACCATCGGGATGCCGGGAAAGGTAAAGGTGAGCACGGCAAAGGTGCGTGCGCCGGCTCCCAGCCGCTCATATTCCGTGCCATTCCAGGAGTTTTCATCATGGTTGGAGGTAAAGCGCATCCGGTATGCATCGGCAGGGAAGGCCTTGTTCTCGACTGCCAATAATGAATCTATTTTATCCGGTGTCATCTTCTTTTGAGCAATTTTATTCATCATCTGGTAAAATTGCCAGGAATAGGTTGCATCGAAATACCCGGTGTCGTGCATTTTTGGTGTTTCATCTTCTGCAAGCATAAAAACCGGTTTCAATTGTTTGAGTTTTGGAATAGCTTCATTCCAGAAGGAAACCGGCAACATACCTGCCACATCGCAACGATACCCGTCGATATCTGCTTCCTTGATCCAATACAGCAGTGCATCTGTCATATATTCATTCAATTCCGGCTGACTGTAATCAAGCCCGGCAACATCCGTCCAATCGGCAACCGGTGATATTATTTTGCCGGTAGAGTCTTTCTTGTACCATTCTGGATGCTTGCTGATCAATATATTGTCCCAGGATGTATGATTGGCTACCCAGTCAATTATGACTTTCATCCCCAGTTCGTGGGCCTTTTTTACCACATTGATCAAATCCTTTTTGGTTCCGTATTCAGGGTTTACTGCCAGGTAATCGCTCACGGAATAGTAACTTCCCATACTTCCCTTGCGATTTTTCACGCCAAGTGGGTTGATGGGCATCAGCCACAGGATATCAACACCCATCTTTTGAAGCCGGGGCAATTCCTGCTCAAAGGCTTTGAGAGTTCCCTCCGGGGTATATTGCCGGATATTTACTTCATAAATGGTGGCATTGCGGCTCCAGGTAACATGGGTGCCCGGATTTAAATTTTCGGTTGCTGTAGGCCGGTTGCAGGCACTTAAGGTCAAAAGACCAGCGATAATGGCGAATGACAGTGTTTTCATACCTCTCATTAATTTACAAGTTTTAAAAAAGTAAAAGTTTGAACCAATCCTTATATCTCTGTGCACCTCTGTGGTTCTCTGTGTAACTCTGTGAAAATTATTTTCATACGGAGAATATTATAGTCATTAATTACACAGAGATAACGGAGAACCACAGAGAACCATGGAGAAAAATTCCATAATATCAGGATATAACAGTTAGTTTGTCAGAATTTCAAAGGAATTTCCCGGAAGCTCAAGGCTTACCTTTCCGTTTTCAACCACGAATTTGTTACCGAACTGTGCCAGAAATGTAGCGCTCATAAACCTGTTTGGCAAATCAAATTCAACTTTTCTGGATGATTTATCTTTGTTGAAAATTACAATGACCGCTTTATCGAAATAGGAACGCAGGTAAACATAAACCTTTTCATTTACCTTCAGTGTGGTAAAGTCACCATAAATCAGCGCAAGGTTTGAATTCCTCAGATGGGCCAGTTTTGAGGTAATGGCCTTGAGATATTGTTCATGTTTGTTGAGGCTGTCGAATTGCATCATGCGGCGGTTGTCAGGATCAGCGGCGCCTGCCATGCCTACTTCGTCGCCATAATAAATGATGGGGATACCGGGGATGGTCATGTTGAAGGCTTCGAGGGATGCAAGTTTCCGGTATCCAACGGTATCTTTCACCTGGATATCACGTTTCCAGCCCGCTTCACGGTCGTCCTCTGTGAAACTTAATGCCCCACTTGCGTAAGAGATAAACCGCGACATATCCTGGTTTCCGGTGATGTTGCCCATCAGGTTGTGCTCGCCATAATAGCTGAAGGATTGTTGCAGCGAGTAGTTCAAATCGCGGAATGAAGTGTTGTCTGATGCGAAGGCCATCTTGACATCCCAGTAAAGGTTGAATTCAAACTGTGCATCAAGGAGTCCGGGATTGATGTAGCTCCCTATCAGTTCGCGGCTGCCAAAGGTTTCACCGATCTGGTAAACGCTTCGTTTTTCGGGGATGTTTACATGCTGGTTGAGTTTTTGGGTCAGCATTCGCCAGTAGTTCTCGGGTACATGCTTGGCTGCATCATGACGCATACCGTCGAGTTTGTACTCCCGGATCCAGAATACGGCAGAGTCTGAAACCATGTTGGCCACTTCGGGTTTGGTAAGGTCGAACGTCGGAAGGAACACATCAAACCAAGTTGTGAGCCTCTGTTCATCCCATAACCTGAGGTTTTTTCTATTCCCCGGAAGGTCTATCGGCGTAATCCAGTCGGGATGGGCTTTGAGCACAGGATACTCCTGATGAACATGATGTGATACGAAGTCAAGGATGATGTTGATGTTGTTGCTGTGAGCTTCATTTACCAGTTTGTGGAACTCATCCGCATTGCCAAAGCGTGTGTCAACGGTGGTAAGAGTGATGGGCCAGTAACCGTGGTACCCTGAAAATTTACGGTGAGGCGCCGGATATTCATTGTACCCGATGAGTGGGTTCTGGGTAATTGGAGAAATCCATAAGGTGTTGATGCCAAGGTTCGAGAAGTAACCATCTTCAATTTCCCGGGTGATGCCGGCAAGGTCGCCACCCATATAGTTCACTTTCGGATCAATTTCCTTGTCTTT
>JBAXFM010000140.1:0-12930 GCA_037139855.1 Bacteroidota bacterium | reverse complement strand
CGGCATGATGGATGCGACATTTCATCGCTGGTAGCCGCTACGCCTCGTCGACGCCGCGCGCCGCCCTGCTGTGGCGTTTCTCGCTGACGGGAGGGCTGGTGTTCGCCTTGAGCGCCGTGCAGCTGCTGCCGTTCCTCGAACTCGTCGCCCACGCGCAGCGTGAGACCGGCTACACCGATCTGCGCTGGTCAATGCCCGGCTTCGGCCTCGCCAACTTTCTCGTGCCGATGGCGTTCGGCTCCACGCATACGGAAGGCATCTTTTTCCAGCACGGCCAATATTGGACCTCGTCCTATTACCTCGGCCTCGGAACATTATGGCTCGCGCTGCTGGCCGCATGGTGCGTCCGCGAACGCCGCGTCTGGCTGCTCGGCGGCGCCGCTGTCATCGCCCTGCTCTTCGCCCTCGGCGAAAACACGTTCGTTTATCCGCTGGTGCGAAAATTGATCCTGCCCTTGAGCCTCATCACCTATCCGGTGAAATTTGTCATGGTCGCGATCTTCGCCGCGCCGCTGCTCGCGGCCTTTGCACTGGCGAATTTCCAAAGCGTCCGGAATCGGATCCTGCCGCTGGGCGCGGTTCTCCTCGCGCTCATCGGCGGCATCGTAGTTTGGACCCAACACGCACCGCTGCCCGGCGACGATGCCCACGCGGCATTGCTGAACGGCTTTTCCCGCGCCGTTTTCCTGGTTTTGACCGGCGCAGTTCTATCTATCCTGTTTCGCGAAAGCAAATCCCCCCTGCTCCGCTTGGCGCCGCTGGCTTTGGTTTTTGTGGCGTGGCTGGACGTGTTCACGCATGAGCCGCAGCAGAACCCGACCGTGCCGCCCAGCATTTACGAACTGAATCTCGCCCGCACCAAATTGGCGATGCGCCCGCAGCCCGAGCTCGGCTTATCTCGCGCCATGCTCTCACCGCACGCCGACTTAGAGCTCACGCGCTTCGCCCTCAGCGACCCCAAAAACAACTTCCTCGCCAAGCGCCTCGGCTATTGCGCCAACGCCAACCTGCTCGACGCCGTGCCGAAGGTGGACGGGTTTTTCTCGCTGACCCCGCGCGAATTCGACGGCCTGCTTTGGCTGATTTACAGCGTGACCAACGCCGATTGGTCGCGGCTGGAAGATTTCATGGGCGTTTCCCAAATCACGGCGCCGGGCAGATTGCTGGAGTGGCAGACGCGGACCAATTATCGGCCGCTCGTCACCGCCGGACAAAGACCCGTGTTATGGCGGACTGGCCACTAAACGGAACATTCTCGGTATCATGATCCAGAGTTTTGCCTCTCTGGGGTGGACAACCGTTTTATGGGTAACCTTTGGCTACTCCTTATGCTTCAGCGGAGGTGAAGGTGGAATTTTTGGCAACCTTGACAAAGTTTTCCTCAACGGGGTTAGTGTTGATTCAATTTACGCCGGCAATGGCAAGATACCCGAAATCGTTTTCATTGTTTACCAGATGATGTTTGCGATCATCACGCCTGCCCTGATCACCGGCGCTTTTGTGAACCGGGTGACCTTTCGTTCTTACATGATCTTCCTTACAGTATGGCAGATCATGGTATATTACCCGTTTGTACACATGATCTGGGGCAATGGATTGCTCGCCCAATGGGGTGTGCTTGACTTCGCAGGCGGAATCGTGGTTCATGCCACAGCCGGGTTTGCGGCGCTTGCCTCCGTGTTCTATGTGGGAGCGCGCACCGATAAAAATTCGACCCCCAACAGCATTCCCCTGGTTGCCATCGGTAGCGGACTGCTCTGGTTTGGCTGGTATGGTTTCAATGCAGGCAGTGAACTACAGGTAGATAAAATCACTGCACTGGCCTTTATCAACACGGATGTTGCTGCCTCCTTTGCCACGGCTGCCTGGGTTGCGATTGAATGGATCCGCGAAGGGAGGCCGAAACTTCTGGGCCTGCTCACTGGCTCCATTGCCGGACTTGCCACCATCACACCCTGTGCTGGATTTGTGCCCATGTGGTCGGCTCCCATCATCGGGGTGGCTGCCGGGGTGACCTGTTACCTGGCCGTGCAATTGAAAAACAAGCTGAGATGGGATGATGCACTTGATGTATGGGGTGTTCACGGGGTAGGTGGCGTGCTGGGCACCATCCTGCTGGGTGTTTTCGCAACCAAAATGATTAATCCGGCCGTGTTGTCTGAGGGACTCTGGTTCGGGCAAAGTTCATTTTTCATTAAACAACTCATCACCGTTGTCGCTGCATCAGCCTATGCCTTCATTTTCACCTATATCATGTTGGCGCTGATAAACCTGATAACCCCAGTGAGGGTAACGCAGGAGCATGAAAAAGCCGGCCTCGATGTTGCGTTACATGGAGAGAAGGCCTACGACGAAGGATCACTCTGACCAGTTACAATATTTGACATTTGAAAAGCCGTCCCGTTTTTACGGGATGGTTTTTTTTTTCATCTTTGCAGCAAATAGCCCGTGACCTTTTTCGGTGTCATATTAAAATGGAGCAGATGAAGCAATTTACAACTATCAGGGAAACCCGGGATTACCTTAGCAGTCAGCGTGATACCGGGAGGAGCATCGGATTTGTCCCCACCATGGGGGCATTGCACGATGGTCATCTTACCCTCGTGAAGCGTTCCAAAACGGAAAATGACATCACCGTGTGCAGTATCTTTGTGAATCCCATACAGTTCAATAACAAGGAAGACCTCGACAAATATCCCCGAACCCTGGTTCCGGATGCAAAAATGCTGGCATTGACCGGATGTGACGTGCTGTTCGTGCCGGAAACTGCAGAAATGTATCCCGAGAATGAACCTGCAACCCTAGATATTGAATTCGGTATGCTGGATAAGGTCATGGAGGGAAAATTCAGGCCAGGACATTTCAACGGGGTTGCCATTGTTGTGAAAAAATTTTTTGACATCACCGGTCCAACACGGGCCTACTTCGGAAAAAAGGATTTTCAGCAGTTAGCTATCATACAACATTTGGTTCAAACCATGCAACTGCCGGTTGCAATCATACCTTGCGACATTGTAAGGGAACCCGACGGGCTGGCCATGAGTTCGCGTAACATGCGACTTACCATTGCAGAACGTCACCTTGCCCCGAAAATTTACCAGGTATTGCTGCAAGTGAAAAAAAAGGCCGGGAAATTGCCTCTGGCGGACTTGAAAGAATGGGCTATAAACAAAATCCAGGAAAATAAGGCGCTCCGTGTTGAATATTTTGAAATCGGGAACAAGGTCACCCTGATGCCAATTGACAATTGGAGTCACAAAGACCAGGCGGTGGCTTTTACCGCTGTTTTTCTGGGGGATGTCCGTCTCATCGACAATATTGAACTTTTTTCGTAATTTTGCTGCATGATGCAGATTCAAGTTTTAAAATCGAAGATCCATCGTGCAACCGTCACGGATGCCGATATTAACTATATTGGCAGTATTACCATAGACGAAGCCTTGATGAAAGCCTCCAATCTCATTGAGTTTGAGAAAGTGCAGGTATTGAACATCAACAATGGCGAACGGATCGAAACATATGTCATTAAAGGGAAACGTGGAAGTGGAACCATTTGTTTAAATGGAGCTGCGGCCCGTAAATTTTTGCCCAACGACCTTGTGATTATCGTCTCGTATGCCATGATGGATTTTGAAGAGGCAAAAAAATTCATCCCCAGCATCGCATTTGTCGATGAAAAGAACATATTGGTCAAGGGTAAAAAGATACAGTAATGGCCGAAGTTATAATCGAAGAGACTCCCAGGACAAACAAGGTAACAACCTTTATTAAATTTGCGCTTTTCCTTGGGCTGGGCATTTTCATCATTTGGCTTTCACTGAAAGGCCTAACGCCGGATGAACGTATTCAGATATTGCATTCTTTTCGTATTGCAAATTACAATTGGGTGATTCTGACCATTGTGATGGGAATTACCAGCCATATACTCCGCGCCCTGCGTTGGATGTTATTTTTTGAACCCCTCGGTTATCATCCCTCACTTAAAAATACATTTTTCGCAGTGATGGTAGGCTATTTCGCAAACATGGCCTTTCCGAGACTCGGGGAAGTAACCAGATGTGGTATTCTGGCCCGTTATGAGAAAATTCCATTCAACAAGTCGTTTGGCACTGTGATCACCGAAAGGGCAATTGACATGATCATTTTCATTTTTCTTTTCTTTGGAATGATATTTACCCAGGCCGGAACAATAGGACAATACCTTAACACGAATATTTACCCTAAACTTGATAAATATTTGGCTGAAAAATTCAATAACCCAATCTTCAGCAGGGTATTTATTGTTTCAGCAGTCGCCCTGGGGGTTATTTTTCTTGCGATGATCTACCTCCTGCGAAAGAAAATTGCAACCTCGGCAATTTATCATAAGGTTAAAAAACTGATCCTCGGTTTCTGGGATGGCCTGAAATCACTCAGCCAGATTAACAAACCGGGTCTTTTTATTTTCTATTCACTCACCATCTGGGTACTTTATTTTCTCATGCTCTACGTCTGTTTTTTCTGTTTTGCCGATACGAGTTCATTGGGTGCGGGAGCAGCGCTTTCCGGACTGGTACTGGGAAGTGTTGGAATCATGATCACGCCCGGGGGAATTGGTTTATACCCGGCCATTATCCAGGAAACCATGATGCTTTATGGTATTGTTCGTACAACCGGGCTGGCGCTGGGTTGGATTTCATGGACTGCCCAAACCAGCATGATATTGGTTATTGGGGGTATTTCGCTTATTTTGCTTTCATTTAACAAACAAACCAATGGAAAGGCTTAACACGATAAAGTCAAAAATTTACACCTGGGACCATATTCGTAGACAAATTGCCATATGGCGTTTCAAAAGCAAGACGATTGTCTTTTCCAATGGATGCTTTGATGTACTGCATCTTGGACACGTTGAATATCTTGCCAAAGCTCGCGATCTGGGCGATATTTTGATTGTGGGGCTCAACTCCGATGACTCCGTTCACCGGATCAAAGGCGCTCACCGACCAGTAAACAATGAGGAGGCACGTGCCATCACCCTCGCATCTTTATCATTCGTTGATGCAGTTGTCCTTTTTGGGGAAGATACCCCTCAGGAACTGATCAAATTGATCCAACCGGATATTCTGGTAAAAGGAAAAGATTATGAGGGTAAGGAGATTGTCGGCAGTGATGTGGTTAAAGCCCGGGGTGGCGAGGTGGTAACCATCGAATTGACCAAAGGATATTCGACAACCCATACTATTGAATTAGCGCAGAAGGTACACCTTTAGGAATGACGAATGACAGGTGACGAGTGACAAAATCAATTAACTTGTTCACCTGTTCACCTGTTTACCTGCTCATCAATTATGTCAAAAATCAAAACAGCATTCTTCTGTCAGAATTGCGGTACCCAGGCGCCCAAATGGATGGGCAAATGCAATGCCTGTGGCGAATGGAATACCTTTGTTGAAGAAGTAATACAGCGAGAAGAGAAAGGATTACCCGGTACAGTGTTACGAAACCCTCGGTCGGTTATTCCCATTCGGATATCAGAAGTGACATTTAGTCATGAAGCACGCATCAACACACACGACCAGGAACTGAACCGTGTGCTGGGCGGTGGTCTGGTTCCCGGTTCATTAACGCTGATTGGAGGCGAACCGGGGATTGGGAAATCAACCCTGATGTTGCAGGTAGCCCTCAAATGTTCCGATCAGAAGATTTTGTATATCACTGGGGAAGAGAGTGATCAGCAAATCAGGATGCGGGCCGAACGTCTCGGAATAAAGAATGACAGCTGCTATATTCTTACTGAAACCAACACCCAGGCAATTTTCCAGCATCTTGAATCACTCAAACCCGGCATCATCATTGCCGATTCTATTCAAACATTGCAAACAGACGTTATTGAATCATCCGCAGGCAGTATTTCGCAGATTAAAGAGTGTGCGGCTGAAATGCAGAAGTATTCAAAACACACCAACACTCCGGTTTTTCTGATTGGACATATCACCAAAGACGGTAGTCTCGCCGGTCCGAAGATCCTGGAGCACATGGTTGATACTGTGCTACAGTTCGAAGGTGACCGGAATTATGGGTACCGCATTCTTCGCTCCCTGAAAAACCGGTTCGGCTCAACTTCTGAGCTGGGAATATATGAAATGAATGATGCCGGCCTCCGTGAGGTGTCCAATCCTTCGGAAATTCTGCTCAGCCAGCGCGATGAAGCAGTCAGCGGCATTGCGATTGCCGCCATGATGGAAGGACAACGACCGATGCTCATTGAAACCCAGGCGCTGGTAAGCACTGCGGTGTATGGTACCCCCCAGCGGTCTACCACCGGCTTTGATGCACGGCGGCTCAACATGCTTTTAGCGGTACTGGAGAAACGGAGTGGCTTCAGGCTGGGGCATAAAGATGTGTTTCTCAATATTGCCGGAGGTATCAAAGTGGAAGACCCTGCCATTGACCTGGCTGTGGTTGCCGCAGTGCTTTCCTCCAACCAGGATTCCCCTGTCGATTCTAAAACCTGTTTTGCAGCCGAGGTTGGGTTGAGCGGAGAGATCCGACCAATTAATCGCGTGGAACAGCGCATTTCCGAAGCCAATAAGCTTGGATTTGAACGTATATTTATCTCCCGCTATAATACGAAAGGTCTGGATTTCAAGAGATATTCCATCCAGATTATCACAGTGGCAAAGATTGAGGAGGTTTACAGGAAGTTGTTTTCGTGACACATGACACATGACTAGTGACGCGTGACAATAAGAAATTTCTGATTAAATCAACGTTTGTCAAAATTTCCAGAAAACAACTCCACCCCCGATATGCTGTCCCAGGTAAAAGTTATCCGTGCTAATTTCCATCACTTGCTTCCAGATCCTTCAGAATCTTTGTGACGTCCTCTTCGGTGGCAGTAAGTTTTTTCTTGCATATTTGTATCAGGAGTGCGGCTCTCTTAACTTTCCCGGATAATTGATCGACGGATATTTCGCCCCCTTCAATTTCAGAAACAATATCCTGAAGCTCTTGATAAGCTTCTGTATAATTTTGCTCTTTAGTCATTGATGTCAGATTGATAGACTGATTTAGTTGTACTGATGATTTTCCCATCAGCCAGAATGGTCGTCAGCAAGGATCCTTCCTCAACCTCACCAACTTTTTTCAATGCTTTGCCGTCAACCAGTGTGATGCTGTACCCCCTTTTCAACACATTCAACGGGTTTAACAGTTCAACATTTCGCTCAACACTTGTGATGTCTTTAAACTGACTATTGATAAAATTGAAGGTTTTATTAAACATAATTTGTGTAAGATCCTGATCCTGTTTCCTTTTTACAAAATAGGCAGACTGCTGCTGAATTGCCTTTAGTTCCTGTTGAATTTCATTCCTGCTCTGGGCAAGACGTGACAATGTTACCGATTTGAAAAATCGCACAGTGTTTAACACGCGTATTTTTTCATCCTGAAGCATCCTGGTAAACTTTTCGACAATGGTATCCTGGGCATTTTTGAGGGGAACTGAAAAATTATGAAACTTTTGAATCAGATAATCTGCCAATTCTGTAGGAGTAATGGCATTTTTAAAAGCAACCATCTCGGCAACCGTTTCATTGGTTGAATGTCCAATGCCGGTGATTACCGGAAGTGGGAACAAGGCAATTGCCTTTGCGAGTTCAAAATTGTTGTAGCAAGTCAAACCAACATCTCCGCCTCCTCCACGAATGATGGCAACCGCATCGAAGTGATGTTTTACCCTTTTAATGATTTCCAATTGGTTTATAATGGAACTTACTGCATTTTCGCCCTGTAGCAAAGCCGGAAAAAGCATGTGAAAAAACGAGTACCCCCAGGCATTATCATCAATTATTTTGCGAAAATCGGCATATCCTTTACTAGTCTGAACCGAAATAATTGCAATTCTCTGAGGAAGCAATGCCAAATATAACGATCTGTTCGTATTAAATATACCTTCCTTCTTAATCTTTTCCAGGGTTTGCTGCTTTTCCTTCTCAAGTTCGCCTAGAGACCACGATGGATCTATTTCGAGTATTCTCAGACTCAGTCCGTAAACAGGATTGTAAGAAACTTTCGCACAGAAAAGAATTTTGATCCCGCTTTTCAGCGGCTCGTGTAAAACATTTAAAAAATTATCATTGATTCGTTGAAAATCATCCTTCCAGATGGTCGATCTTATTTCAGCAACGATTTTCCCATCTGTTTTTTCCACAAGGTCGGGGTAACAGTGGCCCGATTGCGGATAATGGTTCAACTTATTCATTTCTGCCTTGATCCAGAATGAACTCGTGTACCTTTCTGTCAGGGTTTTCTGAATACTAAGGGTTACCTCTGTGAGTGAGAATATGATACGATCGTTTGATTTCTCTGGCATAAAAAAGATATCCGGATCTGATTGCTGTGCTAAACAAAGTTACATCAAAACTTAAATTAATTACCTTTGTAAGTGAAAATCGTTTGATAAATCCTTTTATTATGTCTTTTATTCCCAAACTACTGGTAACTTCGGTCGCAATACTGATTGCAGGTTACCTGCTGCCCGGAATTCATGTCAGTACTTTCTGGACTGCCTTGCTTGTTGCACTGGTACTAAGTTTTCTGAATGTATTTCTAAAACCTTTCATGGTTATTCTTACAATACCCTTCACCGTAATCACCTTTGGTTTTTTTTTACTGGTGATCAATGCCATCATCATTATGATCGCAAGTTACTGGGTCAATGGATTTAAAGTAGATGGTTTCTGGTGGGCCATGTTATTCAGCATCATTCTCTCATTTATTTCTTCCTTGTTGGAAAATCTGGTCAGACACGATGAAAGCACGCGCAATAACTGAGAAAAAGGAGTTTGTTGATATCATTCAACGCTGCCAGTTTTGCCATCTCTCTATGGTGGACGCTGAGGGTAATCCTTATGTGATACCGATGAATTTCGGTTTTAAAGATGATATTATCTACCTCCATGGGGCAAAACATGGCAAAAAAATCGACATTCTTCAGCAGCATCCAAGGGTTTGCATCAATTTCACCACCGATCACTTGCTCCGTTACCAGAACGAGCAGGTCGCATGTTCATGGAGCATGAAGTACCGCAGTGTACTTTGCTATGGCCAGGCTGAATTCATCACTGAACCTTCTGAAAAAATTTCAGCCTTCCACATTGTGATGGCACAGTACACTCAGGGTGAATTCAAGTTCAATCCACCGTCAATTCGTGAAGTATGTGTTTGGCAAGTCAAAGTGATGAAATTTGAAGGAAGAGCGTATGGATACTAGAAAATCACGACATGGACTACAAAGATTACTACAAGATTTTAGGCGTCAGCAAAGAAGCTTCACCAGAAGAGATTAAAAAGCAGTACCGTAAGCTTGCTGTAAAGTATCACCCGGATAAAAATCCTGGTAACAGGCAGGCTGAGGATAAGTTTAAGGAGATGGGTGAAGCCTATGAGGTTCTTCATGACCCGGAAAAACGAAAAAAATATGATACCCTGGGAGCCGATTGGAAACACTATTCACAGGACGGGAACAACGGCCAGCAGGGTAATCCTGATTTTTCGCAATGGGCACAGCAAGGGCAAGGCGGTCAAAATTCCCGAAACTATACCTCCGATGATTTTGATGGCGCCGATTTTTCCGACTTTTTCAATTCATTCTTTGCCGGAGGAATCCCCGGACAATCTTCACAACGTGATTTTCGTTCAAAACCAATGAAAGGGCAGGATTTTGAGGCGCGGCTTACCATAAGCCTTGAAGAAGCTTTTCGAGGCGTACAACGGATGCTTTCCTTAGGAGAAGAGACCATTAGCATCACTGTTCCCCCGGGAGTAAAAGACGGGCAGGTTTTACGGGTCAAAGGTAAAGGAGGAAAAGGCAGACGCGGTGGCGATAGCGGACACTTGTATCTGACGGTTAACATTCAACCCGACCCCCGGTTTGAACGCAAAGGAGATGATCTTTATCTTGAAATTCATACCCCGCTTTATAAAGCAATACTTGGTGGTGATTTGACTATCAACACCATCACTGGAAATGTGAACATTAAAATTCCGAAAGAAACCCAATCGGGGAAGTCGTTGAGACTGAAAGGACTGGGCATGCCCGTATACCTGAAAAAGGGCGAATCCGGATCTTTATTTGTGAAAATCCTGATAGATATTCCGCAAAACCTTTCGAAAGAGGAAATTGAGTTGTTTACGAAATTAAATGATCTACGACCATAAATTCAACCGCGATGCTTGTACTATATGACTATAATCCAATTCCACAGGTACTGGTCGATTTTATTGAGGCCTGTGAGGCATGCGAGTTGCGTTATTTTTCTTGCGACCTTCTGGACCATTTCGGCTTTGAAGATGAACATACCATTGATCATGCCATCCATCGTGCCATCCAGGCTTGCGTGTCGTTGAAAATTCCCCACACCCGGCATTTCCGGCATGTTTTTGTCATCAGGGAAAATGGAATCACACATGCCTGGAAATTGTCTGCCCTGGGTTGTTATCTGACTCTTGTCAATGAAGACCCCTCCCATCCATTGATTGCACGAATGCAGGCTTCCCTTTTAGGCCTGTAAAAAGAAATGCCGTCCCTCAGATGTAAGGGACGGCATAAGGACCCCGTGTACACGGGTGAAAACGGGGGGTCTTCCTACATTTTTATTAATTTCAATGTTTCTTTTCCTGACCCGGTCATCACATGGATAAAATATATTCCGGGACAAAGACTCTCTACAGATAAAGTATGTTTGTGTTTTCCACCAAGATCTGCGGATAAGACCATTACTCCATTCATGCCATAGATTCCGACAGTGGTCATCCCGGTTTCATTTGTACCGGTCAGTTCAAGGGTAACCAACCCGCTTGTTGGGTTCGGGTAGGCCCGTACATGCTGATTTGTAATCAGTTCCGGCACCAATGTCTGCACTCCGTCATCCTCGGCAGGGGTATTAACAACCGGGTTGAAAAGTGTAGCGCAATATTGCTCATTGGTCGTAATGTATCCATGCATGTAGCCTCCGGCATTAACAGTGGTCCCCGGGAGGTAAATGATTCTCTGACCAGCAATCATCGTAGCGGACCCAGGAGCGTCGACGATAAATGTGGAACCAAATCCTGCCACATAAATGGTCCGAATAGCATTATAACAGTCTGCCCATAACATTGGTAAACTGTTTTGCACGATGAGGTCAAGGTTTATAAGGGTGACTTCATGATTACTAGAAGACAGACCAATCCCGCAAATATTCACCCCTCTCACAGTGATTACTCCCGAAACTGCCGACATGGAGAACATAACTTTGATACTTCTGGTATTTAACCCGCCGGTAATGGACGCCCCAGGAGGCAAGGTCCAAATATATCCTGTGGCATTTTCAATAGGTTCAACCGAAAACGGAACGTCTGACTGACCATTGCCTACGACAGAGGCACCCGTTATCGGACCTGCCTGACCAACCTGCTGAAGGATTATCTCAACCGTGATCGGCGCTGAGACAGCGGTACAGCCAGCAGCGTTTGTTACTGTAACTGTATAGGTGCCTGCTGTAAGATTTACAGCAGTTGAACCCGTTTGACCATTGCTCCACAGGTATGTATACGGTCCACCGGATCCACCGCAAACTGTTGTGGTGATCTGGCCATTGCTGCCACTACAACTCACCGCTGTTGCAGCACAGGTGATGGACATTTCTGAAGGTGAAGTAATGTCCTTCGATGTTGTAGCTACGCAGTTATTGGCATCTGTGATGGTCACATAATAACGCCCGGCTGTAAGTCCCGAGATCATTTGAGCAGTTGAACCGGTACTCCAAATGTAGGAGTAGGGATATGTTCCGCCGGTGCCCTGGATTGTTGCCACACCGTTATTTCCTCCCGAGCATGTTGTATTTGTTACTGCACCATTGCCAGAAAGTATTTCAGGCTGTGTAACAAAATAAATCCCCCGGGCAGTACATGAATGTGCATCTGTCCCAAGGGCAAGGTAACCTCCGGCTGCCAGACCAGTAACAATGGCTGATGTACGCTGCCCGGCTTCAACATTCGAAGACCAGTTATAGGCATAAGGGGTAGTGCCACCAGAGGCCACAAGCTCGATTTCTCCGGTATTTCCCCCGTGACACATCACATTTGTAATGACGGGTACCATTGTGAAAGGAGATGGTGACGTCAGACTCCAGGTTGCAGTTTCACTATCATTGTTCTCATCAGTAACTGTAACTGTATAACTACCCATTCCCAGACCCGTCAGCGATGGGGTATTTCCACCGGGGCTACTCCATGAATATTGGTAGGAACCTTCACCTCCTGAAGCGCTTACCGTGATATACCCATTATTGCCGGAATAGCAACTGGGATCCATCCGGGCCACTTGAGTAATGATAATGGACCCAATTTCACTTACTTCAAAAATTTGAGACATTGAACAAGTGCTGGCATCTGTGACTGTAATGGTATACGTGCCAGCGGACAGGTTAACTGCTGTTGGAGTTTGCTGATTGTTGTTCCATAGATAAGAATAAGCAGCCGTTCCGCCTGAAACTGTAGTGGTGATCATTCCATCATTCCCTCCATGAGATGTCACCTTGGATACTGTGCCGGTGATGTTGATTTGTGAAGGTGTTAATACATCCTGCCAGGTAATCCTGGAACAATTATTGGCATCTGTAATGGTGACATAAAACCGGCCAGGCATAAGCCCGGTAATAAGCTGATCAGAAGATCCATTGCTCCAGAGATAGGTATATGGAGCAACACCGCCCAATCCTGATATTGAGGCTGTGCCATTACTGCCACCGTAACAGGTAATGGGTGTGGTAACGCCATTGCCTGACAAAGCAAACGGCTGAGTGATAAGCCAGCTCTGAATCTTGGTACAAAGGTTCACATCCGAAACAGTTACGGTATAAACTCCTGCTGGAAGTGCTGAAATATGGGCTGTTCCCTGACCCT
>JBAXFM010000139.1:0-13098 GCA_037139855.1 Bacteroidota bacterium | reverse complement strand
TGATAATAAATTAAAGGAGAAATATCCGATGATCGGGGATTTTGTGGTCAACAAATCATTTAAACAAAACGGGAAACTTGATCTGTTCAGTGTTGGGTTCCGGTACCTTATCCAGATAGGATTTCACTTCTAAGGAATCGCTCGTGAAGCAATCCGCAGGCTGATTAAACAGCTTTTACCAGGAAATAATTCTTTTTTCCTTTCTGAACCAGGATGTATTTGCCATTGGAAAGGATATGCTGATCCACCACAAAGGATTCGTTTACCTTTGTTTTGTTCACTTGCACCCCGCCTTCTTTCAACATTCTTCTGGCTTCTCCTTTGGAGGCAAAAATCTGTGTCATGTCAGAGAGAAAATCGACAATGTTGATCGTTTTCGCAATTTCGTTTTTCGCAATTTCGCTTTGTGGCACTCCTTCAAATACCGAAAGAAGGGTCTCTTCCGATAATTTCATGAGTGTTTCCGTGGTTCCTTTCCCAAAAAGGATCTCCGAAGCTTCCATGGCCGACTCTAAATCTTCCCTGGAATGAACCCGGATGGTGATCTCTTCGGCCAGCGCTTTTTGCAACACCCTCAGATGGGGAGCCTCATCATGTTGTTTCTGAAGGGCTTCAATCTCTTCTTTTGAAAGCAGTGTAAACTTTTTAATGTATTCGGAAGCATCGGAATCACTGGCATTAAGCCAGAACTGGTAAAATTTATAGGGAGACGTTTTCTTTGCATCAAGCCATACATTCCCCGATTCTGTTTTCCCGAATTTTCCGCCATCGGCCTTGGTAATCAGCGGACAGGTGAGGGCAAAGGCATCACCAGCGAGTTTCCGCCGGATCAGTTCCGTTCCTGTCAGGATATTACCCCATTGATCGGAGCCACCCATCTGGAGTTTCACATTCTTATGCTCAAACAGCCAGCAATAATCAAAGCCCTGCACCAACTGGTAGGTGAATTCGGTAAACGAAAGTCCGGAACCCGATTCCATGCGTTTCTTCACCGAATCCTTTGCCGACATATAGTTTACGGTGATGTGCTTGCCAACTTCACGCAGGAAATTCAGGAACGAAAAGTCCTTCATCCAGTCGTAGTTGTTGACCATCTCAGCGGACTGAGGCCCGCAGTTGAAATCAAGGAACTTCTCAAGCTGTTTTTGAATACAGTTCTGATTGTAGCGGAGGATATTCTCGTCCAGCAGGTTTCGTTCTTCCGATTTGCCTGAAGGATCGCCAATCATGCCGGTAGCGCCGCCAACAAGGGCAAAGGGCTTATGCCCGGCCCGTTGGAAGTGAACCAGCATCATGATCGAAGCCAGGTTTCCGATGTGGAGGGAATCGCTTGTAGGGTCGTATCCGATATAAGCCGATGTCATTTCCTTCTGCAACTGCTCCTCTGTTCCCGGCGTAACATCGTGAATCATTCCCCGCCAGCGTAGTTCTTCAATAAAATTCATGGAATACTTTTTTGCAAAAGTAGGAAAAACCAATCGATTCAGTTTAGTTGAGCGGTGATTTTCCCCTGAGGCATTTTTCAACGATCCTGTTCAGTTCTGCTTCCTTTTGGGTTCCAATACAGAACTTCCTGCCGTTTTTTAATTCAATGGCGAGTCCTTTGTTGCCTTTGGTATTATATACCGTTCCGTATTTTGTACCAAGACGGATTCCCCATCCGCCGACAAACCCATAATTCAGTGTTTGGGCAGTTTTTATCTCTTTCCAGGGCACCCTTTTTTTTGTGAAGGGGAAGAAACTCATGCGTATTTCGTCCCGGTCGATCTCTGTTTTCAGCCGCATCCGCCAGAACAGGGCCAGCATCGCAAAAATGAACACTGCAAAGATGATCAGTGCGGCATCGGGCATGGGTTTGTCTCCAAATTTCTCTCCGAGGATGATTTGCTTATAAATTCCGTAAACAGGCAAAGCCGCAATACCAGTCAAAAGCAGCCACAACCACCATTGGGTAAATCGTTGTTCCTCTTTGAATTCAATATTCATGTCTTTTATTTTTTCTGTCTGTGGGCCATGATCACGTAGATGATTACGGGACCCACAATTCCTCCCAGAACAACCGGTAGAAACCATGCACCAAGCCCGGAATCCGCGCCGGCCGCAACCCTGATGGTTGAGTAACTGATGTAGAAAAACAACCAGATAATGGCTGCCTTCAGGTAACGGATCAGATTGATGGCCATCGCATACTGTTTCAGGGCATTGGTCGGAGTGATCTGAACGGTGAAATTGAACTTATGGGGAACCAGTACGATCACGCTCATCAGCGCATAAATAAAAACGGCAATACCCGGAAGCGTCCAGAAGGTAGCTTTGGCTGCGTATTCGTCAGGTTGTCCGGCGCCGTTAAAGTGAGAAGGAATGGTTTCAGGCAGCTTTGCGTAGTAGTAGATTGCAAATCCGAAAAGGGTCATCAATCCTATTGCGGCAACTGCTTCGAGCAGCCAATCTATTGGGGTCATTTCAGGTCTGACCGTTGGACGATTTGACTTGTCAACGCGTCTCTGGTGAAAAATTCCTGTAAAATTATTGTTAATCATGGTGTGGTTCTTTGTTATTCCGGGTTTTCATCCGGAGACAATGAGTTTTTTTTCGGCATTCGCCCGGCCTCTTTCAAAGCTTTTTCAATGGCCCATTCAAGATGGCCATTTACCGACCGGAACTCATCGGCAGCCCATTTCTCCAGCGCCTCATAAATTTCCGGATTGACCCGAAGCATGAATACCTTTTTGCTTGCCATAACGTGTCTACTGATGCAAAGTGCCAGTATTAACCACAGGAGTAGTATCCTTGTCGGAACAAAGAACCACCATCAGGTTGCTCACCATGGAGGCTTTTTTGTCTTCGTCCAGATCGATGATCTGTTTTTTACTCAGGGCATTCAGAGCAAGTTCCACCATGCTTACCGCACCTTCCACAATCTTTGTACGGGCAGCAACCACCGCAGTTGCCTGCTGACGGCGCAACATGGCGCCAGCGATTTCTGAAGCATAGGCGAGGTAGCTGATCCTGGCCTCAAGGACTTCAATCCCGGCCATTTTGAGCCGCTCCGAAAGTTCATGTTCCAGCGCCTGGTGAACCTCTTCGCCTCCTGCCCTGAGGGTTATTTCTTTTTGTTCGTCGTCGAAATTGTCATATGCATAGTGCCCGGCCAGTTTACGGGTGGCCGACTCGCTCTGAATGTCAACGAAATGAGCGTAATCATCTACTTCAAAGGCGGCTTTAAAGGTGTCGCGAACCCGCCAGACCAGCACACACCCGATCATGATGGGGTTTCCGAGCTTATCATTGACTTTGATCGGCTCGCGGTTAAGATTGCGTGCGCGCAGCGTGACTTTCTTTTTTATAAAAAAGGGGTTGACCCAGAAGAACCCGTTGGTCTTGATTGTTCCTTTGTATTCTCCGAAGAGAATCAATACGGATGATTCATTGGGGTTGACCACCATCAAACCGGTGGTGGTGAAAACTGCCATCACAATACAAACCAAAGAGCAGATAATTCCCGCTACATATTGATTACCGAGGATAAGTCCACCTATTCCGAGCCCCAGGAGGACCATAGCAACCAGGACACCCTTGTATCCCGATGATGTTGAACTGACTTTTTCTTTTTCCATGATAAATGATGTTTAATAATATCAATATGATATTAAAATGATTTTGCAATAATACTACAATTTTTAACAGAAGTCAAGCTTTTTTTTGAATTTCTCGCAGATTCACGCAGATTTTCGCAGAACCTATTGCAGAACCTAATTTGGTGCTATATTTATTCACGTTATCGGGCAGGTATGCCAGCCGCTGATTACAGGGGATTGAGCCATGATTAAATAGAAAATATCAGAAGACTGGTAGAAAACAAATCTGCGAAAATCTACGCCTGAATCCGCGAAAATCTGCGAGAAAATTACATACCGAGCTGGTTCATGATAAATTCGAAATCGACCATGACGTTGTCAATCCGTTGTTTGGTAGCCTGACCTGAACCATGACCAACGTTGTAGTCGATATAGAGCAGGATCGGGTTGATCTGCCCGGGATTATTCTGCAGGGCAGCCGTAAATTTTTTGGCATGCAGCGGATCTACCCGGCTGTCGTTGGCTCCGGTTCTTACCAGCATCGTTGGCAGGTTGATCCCTTGCCTGATATGATGGTAGGGCGAATAACTCAATATATTCCTGAAATCAGCCTCATTGTCGGAAGAGCCATATTCAGGAATCCAGTAACGGGCGATCAGAAATTTATGAAACCGAACCATGTCGAGCAGTGGAACCGCACAAAGAACTGCTTTGTAAAGGTCGGGCCGCTGGGTGGAAATGGCCCCCATCAGCAATCCGCCATTGCTGCCACCTTCTGCCACGATTTTGCCGGTATTTGTGTATTTTTCCCTGACGAGCCATTCGGCACAGGCATTGAAATCGTCGAAACAGTTTTGTTTATTGAGCAACATACCCTCTTTATGCCACTTTTCGCCATATTCATCGCCTCCGCGGATACCGGGTTCAACCACCACCCCGCCACGGTTGATAAACGGCGCATAATAACCATAGTAACCGGGACTGATCCCGATATTGAATCCACCGTATGCCGTTAAAAGAACGGGATTGTTGCCATCTAACTTCATGTCTTTCCTATGAACGACCAGACACGGTATACGGGTACTGTCTTTCGAATAGTAAAATTTTATTTCGCCAACGATGTTGCTCATGTCGATCGGCATTTTCCTGGAATAATACAAACGCCATTTGAAGTCGGAGGGAGAGGCCACATACATTTTTCCCGGCGAGGTAAAGGTGCTCATATAAATGTAAACAGAGTCTTCTTCCCGGTCGAAACTGACATAATCCACATTCCCGATTTCCGGTAATTCGATGGGTTTAATCACTTTTCCTTTGCCATCATGGAGCGTGAGCCGGCTTTGGATGTCTTTTTTGTCCTGCACGATCAGTCTACCGTCTTTCAGCACCTCCACATTTTGTATGACAGTTGCGCCTTCAGGAATCAGCACCTTCCAGTCTTTATAATCGGGTTGATCTTTGGTGGCCACCATAAACCGGTAATTGGGTGCATGGTCGTTGGTCAGAACATAGAGATTGTTGCCGATGGCCCAGGGGTATGCCTGGTATTCCTTGCTCTCATAGATGGTCAGGCCTTCATCGCTGGTTCCGGTCTTCTTTATTTTGCAGCCATTCGAATTAAAATTGCTTTCACCAAAAAAGGTAACATCGCTGTACCGGTTGTCATAGATATAATAGGAATTGGTTGCGTCTTTCGTTGTTCCTATGAATTGAGCCTTTTCAACCGGGTCGCCCACTTTCCACAGGTAACTTTTCAACGGAGTCTGGTTGTCAACATCAGCCTGGCTCCGGATGGTAAAATAGGCATGTTGCTGGTCTTTTGTCCACTGATAACCAAAAATATTTTCAAGAGCGGGATATAGAATCTTTCCGGTGCGCGTATCGATGATATAAGTGGTGGATATCTCTGCCCCGCTTTTCTGAACGCTTACGGCGGCACGTTCGCCATCATAGGTATATTGAACAGAGGTGGTGGAGGTTTTGCCTGATGTATCGAGTTTCACCGGATCCCAAATCTGGATCTTTTTCCCGTCAAGAATGGTGTAAACCGATGATTGCTTGTCCCCCTTTTTTTTAATGGTCTGGAATACCCGTTTTCCCTCTTTGCTTAAAGGACCCTCGTAATCCATGTCAATATAGGCGGCCACCTCCTCGCGAAGCCCCGGATGGTTCTTCTGGGTGGCATTCATGAATTGTACACTGTAGTCATGCTGGGCTTTCGTCCAGGTCACAACTTTCGGATCGGTTTTATCTTCCAGCCAGCGATAATTGTCGGTTAACAGAAACCCGTGCAGGGTATCCACCACTGGTTTTTTTTCTGTGGCAGGCGGGTTGAACGCAACCTGGGCGGCGCAGTAAACAGGAAACCCTAAAAGTAAAAGGATCAGATAGTTTTTCATAATAATTTGGTTTTTAAGATTACGCCAAATATACTATGTCCAATAATAATGCAGGAAAATATTCGCCAAAAACATGAAAATTCTTGACCAAACAATATAAATCGAAGATTAGCAGCATTGTCACGCGTCACCCGTCGCGTGACACGAATTTTTCCTAAATCTTCACCGCCCGGAGTACCTGCTGAGTAGTGCCGGTTGAAATGCGCAGGAAATAGATCCCGGAAGGCAGTACGTTAAACATTTCCAATTTAATGGAAGATGATTCCTGGATGGCGAAATCCCTGGAACTCAGAAGTTGTCCTGTAACCGAAAGTACCTCAACTTTGATTGTCGCCGGGTTTTTAAGTGTTCCCACCAGCGTTGGCGCGCCGGAAAATGGCATTGGAAACAGGGAGAACTCGTTGAGGGGGATGGGTCTGGAATCGGGGGTTGAGAGGAGGGTCCGTGCATTCATCATGTTCGGAATGCCCCAGCCATAAAGCTCATCAGGAGAAGCAGCTTTGGAAGCGGTGCTCCGCACGGCCGACCGCAATTGTTCTGCCGAGAACGCCGGGGTTGATTGCCACAAACATGCCAGGGCTCCGGCCATAATGGGTGAAGAGAATGAAGTTCCGCTTCCCTGAATCACACTTCCATCGGGGCTCACCACGGTGGTGTTGTATCCCTGTGCTGTAACATCCGGTTTCACCCGGCCATCATAAGTTGGACCCACAGAACTAAAATAGGCGTAAGTTCCCGATGCATCCACCGCCCCAATGGAGAACACACTGTCGCCATCGGCAGGGGCGCCAATGAAATGCCATGATGTAGCTCCTTCATTTCCGGCACTGTTCACTACCAGGATTCCGCGGCTTGCAGCGAGATCGGCTGCCCGTGTTATCGGGGTGGAGTTTCCATCCATATTTGCATAGGTATGGTTGAAAAGCGGGTTGTCAAACGTGGTATATCCGAGGGAAGAATTGATGACATCAGCCCCGAGACTATCGGCAAACTCCGCGCCACCAGCCCAGTTGTACTCTTCAACAAGATATTCATACCAGGCAACCTCGGTGCGAATCAGCCAGAAAGAGGCGTTGGGAGCTGTCCCTACCATCTGCCCGGGAAGATTGGCTCCCATGGTGGAAAGGACCATGGTGCCATGATAATGCATCGAATCGGCAAAAACATTGTTGCCCGGTTGGTTGAAATCGCGGGTACCCAGTATGCGGTTGTTGAGCCACAGGCTGTCAAAAGCCGAAATGTTGTCAACATTATTGAATCCGGCATCCAGTATGGCGATCATCATCCCCTGACCGGTGTATCCCAGGTTATGCAAACCGTCCACAGAGATCATATGGGCCTGGTTATAACCCTGGCCATAATTTATCACATCGGATGATTTGACCGGGGCCGCCGGACCTGGTTTGGTGATGGTGTAGGGGGGGATTCCGTCGATTGACTGGTAACCCTTCATTTCAGATGATTTCAAGGGTTTATCCGTTAATACCTGGTCGATATGGTCAACAAAAGGAAGCGCTGCGATTGACGCCAAAATCAAGGGATCATTGGTGCTGACTACCACGGCATTGAACCATTTCAGGGAATAAACCACCACAGCCCCTGTAGCGGCAATCTGGGTCACATACGAAGGGGTAACCGGCAGGTCCTTCAGATCGAGGGGAATGTTTGATTTTGCACGACGGTCAAGTGACCGCTGGGTTAAAAATGCAATTGGATTCGAAAGGGAATATGGATTGTTATCCTTGTTTGTCAGAAATACAACATGTTTCTGCTCCTGCGAAAAAAGGCTGACAGAGAATAGAATAACTGATGCTATAATGAGTAAACGTTTCATGGTCGGGAAATGTTAAAGGGTTGGTATCTGATTGCAAAAGTAAGTATTATTTTCCCACGGGAGGCTTTGTTCCCATGATGAATATCAGTTCACCGCCGGCAACCAGATCGGAATGATCAATGAAAGGCTTTTCCAGAGGCTTTCCGTTGAGAATCATGGATTGAATATAGATATTTTTATCGCTGAGGTTTTTTGCTTTAACTGTAAAAGTCTTATTCCCGGTCAATGAAATGGTTGCAGATGATACGCCCGGACTCCCGATGGCATACTGTGTGGTTCCGGGGCAAACGGGATAAAACCCCATCACGCTGAAAATGTACCAGGCGCTCATCTGTCCGCAATCGTCATTCCCGCACAACCCGTCGGGTTTGTTATGGTACATGGTGTTTACGATCAGATGGATCCGCTCCTGGGTTTTCCAGGGTTTCGAGGTCCAGTCGTACAGATAGGCCACATGATGGCTCGGTTCGTTGCCATGTACATAGTTCCCGATCAGACCTGCCCTGGTTACATCTTCGGTTTCACTGAAATACTTATCATCAAGATGCATGGTAAACAGCGAATCGAGCCGGCGGATGAATGGTTTTTCACCCCCCATCATGCCCATGTACCAGGTAACATCATGCGGAACATACAGAGAATAGTTCCATGAATTTCCCTCAATAAAGCCCTGTCCAAGAGTACTGAGCGGGTCAAACGGCGTTTTCCAGGCGCCATCCGATTTTTTTGCCCGGATAAATCCGGTTGACGGATCAAAAAGCTTGCGATAATTCAGGGAGCGGTCGGTGAAGGATTGCAATTGATCTTCAGCAAACTGTTTCTCCTGATCCGAAGGTTCCTTTGCATCGATGATTGCCCGGGCAAATTGGGCGATGGTGTAGTCATCGTAGGCATATTCGAGGGTGATAGAGGCTGAATTTCCAAGTTTATCATCGGGTAAATAACCATATTTCATGTAATCGGGAATGCCATCATAGAATTGATTGGTTGCAGTGGCCACACAGGCTTTAAACGCTTTAAAGGAGTCAAATCCGCGAATCCCCTTTACATAGGCATCGGCAATAACAGGTACACTGTGATACCCGATCATGCACCAGTTTTCGTTGCCATGGTGCGACCATACCGGCAACATGTGTTCAGGACTCTGGTCGAAATGAGCCAGCATGGAATTGACGATGTCGGCGGTACGTTTTGGATAAAGCAGGGTGAGCAGAGGGTGTTCGGCACGATAGGTGTCCCAAAGTGAAAAAATGGTGTAGTTGGTAAATCCTTCAGCATGGTGGACCTCCTGGTCGACACCCCGGTATCGGCCGTCAACATCGTTGTATATCACCGGTGATTGCAGCACATGGTACAGCGCCGTGTAAAAATTGATTTTCCGGTCGCCGGACCCCTCAATTTTAATGCGGTTTAGTTCGTTTTCCCAGGCTTTTTGGGCTTCCAGCCGGGTTTTTTCAAAGTCCCAATCCGGGATTTCTGCCCGCAGGTTTTGCAGGGCGCCATCCATGCTTACCGCAGATAAACCGATCTTGATTTTTATTTTTTCACCATCCCCGGTGGTGAAATCAAAATGGGCCCTTATTTTCTTCCCAGCCATTTCAGGGAAGTTTTCCTGTTGGTTGAACTTTCGCCAGAAACCCCGGTAAACAGGTTGTTCGTCATTGTGGAACCCATAGCTTTTAAAGGGCTTTGAAAAACTCAGGGCAAAATAAATGTACCGGGTGCGTGCCCATCCGCGGGTGATGCGGTAGCCGGTGATCAGCGTGTCGTTGTGCACCTGCACATAAGCCCACAACACTTTTCCATCGTAGTTGTATATGCCATGCAGCATATCGAGGATGATGTGCGCGCTGTCACTATTCTGAAAAGTGTACTGATGAAATCCGGCCCTGGTAGTCACGGTTAATTCCGCGTCCACATCCGGATCGTCGAGGTGAACCCGGTAGTACCCGGGTGATGCCTTCTCGGTTTCCTTGCGAAACCGGGAACGGTAGCCTGTCTCGGGATGACCGGCCGTGCCGGGGTTCAGCTGAAGTTTTCCGATGGTTGGCATGATGAGAAAATCGCCCAGGTCGGAATGGCCGGTGCCGTTAAAATGGGTATGACTGAAACCCACGATGGTCTTATCCAGGTACTGGTAACCGGCACAATAACGATAAACATCGGGATTGTATTTGCCATCCTTTTCATAAGGAATAGTGTCGGTGTCGGGACTGAGTTGTACGAAACCGAAAGGGACGCAGGCGCCGGGGAAAGTGTGGCCCATCTCCTGGGTGCCGATGAAAGGGTTAACGTAACCGGCAAGTGATTCGGCATTCAAAGATTGATTTGCCTTGTTTATGGTTTGTGCGAACCCTGGAAGTGTTGAAAAAAGCGCTCCTGAAATGAAAAGCAAGCAGTAATGAAAGATATTGCCCATGAATAAAAGATTTGTTAACGATCAGTAATCACTCAAAAAAGAAAACTTCCTGCAGCAAAGTGGATGCGGAAACCGGCTGATTTCTCCAGTCTAATAAACGCTTTTTTTCGTCTGTTTTTATCAGACCCCACCAATCAAAAAAATGCTCAAAAGTGCGGAAACTGTAGCACCGTTCAAAATCCTCCATGGGATTACTGTATGAGCGTAACGGAAACTGTTCGGCAATCAGTGGAAATGCCACCAGGAATTTCTGACTATAGAAAGAGACTTTTTCTTCTGAATGGCCAAACTGAAAAAGTAAATGAATTGAAAAACCCCACAAACGCTGTATTTCAAATGCTTCCTCGTAACCATCCAAATTTCCCCATGCCCACTTTTGGGTGAATGTCACAAGAATCTCCCTAAACAAAAGATTTCGGGCATCGGAATGCAACAACTTTTCTCCTTTTTTTGTGAGGTATAATTTGTTTTTAACATTTTTCACCAGGCCTGAGGCCTTCGCTATACTGTGTACCGAAGTGATTACAGCACTGTCAAATTCCCGAAGAACCTTGGCACGACGCAGGTCAATATACCAATTGGGGATAAACCGGAGATCGTAAAGTTCACGAACTATTTTTCCGGGCAAAAACCCGAGGGCGGTCAGTTTAACCGGCTGTTCGCGTTTTACAAGCCGGACAAATTCTTCAAGAATGCGAAAATATGGTATGAGATCCAGCGTTTGGTTTGATATCGCTGGTTGCAGTCTCAGAGGGGAACGATCTGTCCATCCGTCGTACAGCAGGTGATGGATTTCGGCGGGAGTCATTCCGCAGAAATCCTCGGACGGGGTATTGTTTTGTAAAATCAACGATGGATTGTTGTCATCAAAGTACATCGGCTAATTCTCCTCTTTGAAAAATAATTTGTAATAATTCAACTGTTTTACTTCGTCGTATCCCTTTTCGACCATCTGCTTTTCCCCATGGATATAGATGTGAAAATTTTTATCCAGTTTGATCACACTTTTCATATAACGCGACTGATTTTTCACGGCGCTTTCGGATATCTGGAAGTTTTCGGGGATATCGAGGTCATGTTCGTTCCGGAACTGGTTTTTGTATTCTGAAAAGGAGTTGATGATGGCCGGGGCGCTGAGTACCTGCTCGTTGAATTCTTCCATTTCAAAAGATTCGTTTTCTTTCAGAAATTTCATGGAACGGTTGAGCATATCGGCCTGGTCGGCACGTGAAACCTCAAATTCCTGGGGAAGTTTGTCGGTGACAAACTTTTTACAGAGATCCATCACCGCCCGGGTGTTGTGGTAATCATCTGCACATGGGGTTACCTGCAGGAAATCATCGCGCCAGTATTGCGCTTCACTGCCTTTATTCAGGTTGTCGACAATGGCCACCACGTAACCCTCTTCACGGCTGGTATTGAAGATCAGGCAGCCTTTATCGAGCTTGTTGATGTTGATTCCGTCCTCGTGACCGATCTCGAACGAACCACTCACCGGGTATATTTTCAGGTATGTTTCCCTTGATTCTGATTTAAAGAGCCCGATGGCATTCACGGTTTCATCATTGATGCAGCAATTTTCAAAAAAGACAACGTAAAATTCCCCGTTCCTGATCTTGGGATGGGTTGACTGCCGGTAAAGGTGCTGTGCAAGGTGCTGTGATTGTTCCAGCAAACAGCCCGGATCCCCGAAAATGGCGGAAGCATAGTGATACACTTCGTTCAGTTCAAGTTCCGAAGGATGGGAGAGGTTGTACAGTTCCTCTGACCTGAAAGGCGACAAAAAATATTGCAGCAGGAGGGGTTTGACCACCTCGCTGACCTCAAGAAGTTTATTGGAAATCACAACCCCTTCATCTGCCGATTTGTTGCCCACTTTGTGCAGGGCCAGGGCTTCCATCGAGGATTCATTAAAACGCATCATGATGCAGAAATTTGGTCGGACAAAAATAGCGCTTTCTGATGGCCTCATTGCGCGTTGCGGTAAAAGAAAATAAAAGATTTTTGACGCGTATTTTTTCAGGTTATTATGTAAATTTGAATGCCAATTTCGAACAGGAAAATGAAAAATTCATTTGTTATTTTTTTTGGCATCCTTCTATTATCCGGTATGGTGGCCTCCTGCAAAAAGGAAAGTAAAACCTCTTTTCCCTCAACCATGTATATCACCAGCGTGGTGGATAAATCAAAGGCCAGGATGTTTACGAACAAACACGAGATATTCGACACGTCGGCGATCAACCGGTTTGTTGGCAGTTCCACTTTTTTCAAGCTGCACACCGGGATCTTCGAGGAACACGACATTGTAACCTTTGAATCGGCAGATACAGCTCTTTTTACCTGGTCAAGCATGAAGTTTTCCTACACTTTGCAGGACAACCTCTACCTTTTTTATTCGAAAACATTTGCCGTACGCATTGATCCGCTTAACCGGACATCAGTGCTGATAGATACCTCCCTTAAATACAGGGCTCAGAGAATAGCAGTCCCGGCAGGGACCAATCTGATAAACTGGTTGACCAAAGAGGTAAGAGTTGCCCGGGGAAATTATACAGATATGGACCTTTCCGTACTCAGTTACAAGGTTAGCTCCTATGGGGGAACCTGGTCCGGACGTTTGTTCAATGAGTTCAACGAAGACGCCGTTTCCGCTTACGGGACTTATGATACGATGGCGGTGCTGTCGTATGTTTACCGGCTGCACGCCAGGTAAAAAGTTCTCGCAGATTTTCGCAGATTTTCCAGCAAGTTCTCGCAGATTTACGCAGATTACGGCGCAGATTCACGCAGATTTATTTTTCATGGGATTTATTTTCTGCGCAAATCTGCGGGAAAATCTGCGCAAATCTGCGAGAAATAAGAATCTGC
>JBAXFM010000138.1:0-13142 GCA_037139855.1 Bacteroidota bacterium | reverse complement strand
CGCAATTTTTTATTCAAAAAAATCAAAGAGATATTTTTCATCATACTGCACCTCCATTCTTTTTAGCATGGCGAGATATTCTTTTTGAAATGATTTACGTCGGTGATGCTGTTCCTGGTTCATAATGTATTTGATCACATAATCACGCTGAGAGTAGCCGCAAGAAAACACGCCGTATCCTTCCTGCCATTGAAAATGCCTGGCAGATAACCCATGCGAATTGATGTATAGAGAAGAATCAGATTTTATATCCCTCACAAAGTCCGGAATATAAATCGTTGGCGTTAACCCTCCAAAAATATGGACATGATCGGCTACGCCGTTTACAGCCAGTGATTTTTGCTTTTTTCCTTCAATAATTCCATAGATATATCTAAATAATTCGTTTCGGAATCCAGGAAGAATGAGAGATTCACGATATTTTACTGCGAAAACGATGTGCATGCTGATTTGACTATAGGTGTTTGCCATGATGATTGTTTTATTGCTTAATCGGGTTTAACTAAAAAGGTAATACCATATGTTCATAAATTTCGCTCCCATGGAGCGAATAATATTGAATTTCATACCCGCAAATGTTATAACATCCCGGCACCCCTGGGTGCGCAATTCTTTGAGTCGCAATTTTGGTATCTTTGCTCCGATGAATCCCCTGAAAAAACTTGCCGGGCAAACCGCCATTTATGGTGTATCAAGCGTGCTGGGACGTATCCTCGGATATTTCCTGGTGCCGCTCTATACTAGGCTGTTTTTGCCGGCTGAATATGGTACAGTCAGCGTGTTTTTTGCTTATGCCGCTTTTCTGACGGTCATTCTGACCTATGGCATGGAAACAGCCTTTTTCCGGTTCAATGAAAGCGACCATGATAAAGAAAAAGTATTCAGTACGGCGTTGATTTCTCTGATTTTTTCCTCCACCGTGTTCCTCCTGCTTGTCTCTGTCTTTGCTCAACCTATCGCAAGCTGGATCGACTATGCCTCTCATCCCGAATATGTGCTGTGGTTTGCCTGGTTCCTTGCACTGGATGCCATGTCAAAAATTCCATTTGCCCGACTCAGAGCCCAGAACAAAGCAATTCGTTTCGTTGCTATCAACATGGCCAACATCATGGTCAACTTTGGATTGAACCTGTTTTTTCTTCTTTTCTGTCCTTTTGTTTTAAATCATGAATCGTGGGGTTTTCTGCATGGCTTCATTCATCTGGTTTACCGCCCGGATTGGGGCATTGAGTACATTTTTATTTCAAACCTGATCGCGAGCTCACTTACAGTCATTCTTTTACTTCCGCAGTTTACCGAAATGAAATGGAAACCGGATCCAAAACTGCTGAAAGCATTGCTGATCTATGCTTTCCCCTTGCTTTTTGCAGGGATGGCTGGGATGGTAAATGAAACCTTCGACCGGTTACTGCTGCGATATCTGCTTCCCGGGGACATTGCTGCCTATCAGGTTGGAATATACAGCGCCTGTTATAAAATATCGATCCTGATGACCATTTTTATCCAGGCCTACAAATATGCCGCTGAGCCCTTTTTCTTCGCAGCCGCCAAAGAGAAAGATGCCAAAATACTATATGCAAGAATCATGGATTATTTCATCATTGTCGTTTCATTCATCTTCCTTGCCACCATGGTCTATCTCGACGATTTCATCCTGCGCCTCATCGGAAAACATTATTGGGAAGGCAAAACAGTCATTCCCATCCTGATGATGGCAAACCTGTTCCTCGGGGTTTATTACAATCTATCGATCTGGTACAAACTGACATCCAAGACCATCTGGGGAGCCTGGCTCTCATTAATCGGCGCCGTGATAACACTTGCGCTCAATTTCTGGTGGATTCCGCTGGGCGCTGATCACCTCGTCCATGGATACCTGGGTTCTGCCTGGGCAACTTTTATCTGCTATGGCACGATGATGATCATTTCATACCTGGTCGGCCAACGCTATTTCCCGGTAAAATACAACCTGGGCAGGTTTTTTGGCTACCTCGGACTGGCAATCCTTCTCTACACTGTAAGTGTTTACATTCAACCGGGTGGATTGTTCCTGCGGATCATGTTCCATACCTTCCTGCTGGCAGTTTTTGCAGGCGCTGCATACCTTGTTGAAAAGCCGCGGGTTACGGCAACCCTGTAATCAGGATTTTTATTACCTTTGCAGCCAACCTTACTGTCATGAAGATCAGGATTGTCAATCACTCCAAACATCCATTGCCTGCTTATGAAACCGTAGCTTCGGCCGGTATGGATCTGCGTGCAAACCTTGATGCGGATATTGTTCTCAAACCGCTTGAACGGATCCTCGTTCCAACAGGTTTATTTGTTGAAATTCCAATGGGTTACGAAGCCCAGATCAGACCACGCAGCGGATTGGCCATCAAAAAAGGAATAACCTTGCTCAATACACCCGGAACCATTGATTCCGACTATCGCGGCGAGATCAAGGTTATCCTGGTTAATTTGTCATCCGGGGAATTTGTAATCAGCGATGGCGAACGGATTGCCCAGATGATTATCGCTGCCCATGAAAAAGCTGAATGGGATGAAGTTGATGAACTTTTAAACACGCAAAGGGGAGCCGGCGGATTTGGGCATACCGGAACGAAATAATTAAAAATTACGAATTAAAAATTACGAATGAGAGGATTCATAATCACCCTGGTTTTTGTTTTTTATGTTGTTTTTTCTGCCTATTCCGGTATCCCCCGGGAAATTGGACCGGTTACGGGTTTTAACCTGCCCGCAATGCAAAAGCAAGACAAGAAAAAATCAAAAAAAGAACAACCAACGATAAACGTCGGCAATCCCGGAATGCTGATCGATGCTAAAAAGGAAGCCATCATTGGAAATCGCAAAGGAGCGCAGGATATGTTCCGCCAGTACATCAACCGATACCCTGAGGATCCGGTCGGCTATTTTGAACTTGCCAGGTTGGAATCGGAGCAGAAAAACTTTGATGAGGCAGTCAGGCTGTGCCGTGAAGCCAGCAAACTCGATCCCGGCAACATCTGGTATTCCCTTTTCCTTGCCGAAGTCTGCCAGGGAACTTCCCAGTTTGCTGAAGCTATTTCCATCTATGAAAAATTGGTTGAAAAAAAACCGGGAAATCTTGATTATCTCTATCAACTTGCCGCGCTTTATCTTCAGGTTGAAAAATATGCAGATGCCATCAAAATCTATAATCTGATTGATGACAAAGTTGGGGTTTCGGAGGATCTCATTGTCCAAAAACAGAAAATTTACCTGCACCTCAATGATTTGAAAGGAGCCGAACGGGAAATTCAGAAACTGATTACCGCCTTCCCGGATGAACCCAGATATTATTCGATTCTTGCCGAATTTTACATGGCGAACAATCAGCAGGATAAGGCGCTGGAGACCTACAAAAAAATTTCGTTGATGGATCCTGAAAATGCCTACATTCATATGTCGATGGCTGATTATTACCGAAAGACAGGGAATAAAGAAAAGGCATTCGATGAGCTTAAACTCGGGTTTGCAAATCCCAACCTGGATGTAGACACCAAAGTAAATATCCTCCTCTCCTTTTATACGGTCAACCAGATTTATAACGATCTTAAGGAACAGGCGTTCACTTTATCCAAAATTCTGATTGAAACCCATCCGAAAGACCCCAAAGTTTTTTCGATTTATGGCGACCTGCTGGTACAGGATAAAAAAATAGCTGAAGCAAGGGAGGCATTTATCAAAGTGTTGTCTCTTGACAGCAGCAGATATGTTGTTTGGGAACAGGTTCTCCAGCTCGACCTTCAACTGAATGAATTCGAACATCTTCTGGCATACAGCAATAAAGCCATCGAACTGTTCCCCGATCAGCCTCTTCCTTTTCTCTTTTGTGGTTTGGCCAACCTGCAGTTAAAAAAGGATGAAGCTGCCCTGAAAGCGCTGGCGGCAGGAGCAAATCTGGTGGTCGACAACAATGAACTGCTTGCCCAGTTCTATATGTACCAGGGCGATGCCCTGCACGCCATGAAAAAAGATGCCGACTCATTCATGGCCTACGAACGATCGATCAAACTGAAGGATGATAACAGCTATGTACTGAACAATTATGCCTACTATCTATCCTTGCGTGGCGATGACCTTGACAAGGCAGAAAAAATGTCAAAAAAAGCGGTCACGCTCGATCCGCTGAATGCTTCTTTTCAGGATACATACGGCTGGGTACTTTTCAAACAGAAAAAATACAAAGAGGCTTCCGAATGGATTTTAAAAGCAGTTCAAAGCAAAGAGGAACCAAGCGCCGAAGTGCTGGAGCATTATGGCGATGCACTTTACAAACTTGGTGATGCACCCGGAGCACTCGAATATTGGCTTAAAGCCAAGCAAAAGGGGCCGGCATCCGAACTGCTGGACAAAAAAGTTACCGAAAAAAAATATTACCAATAATTGAAAATGATTTATCTCCCGAAACTGCGTTGGTTGTTGTTTATATTCCTGGCGCCAATTATTTTTATTGAATCCTGCAGCCCTGCGCGAAAGGTGATGAAGGCGCCCATCAAAGAGGAGGGTGCAGATTATCTGTTTGCCAAACTCAAGGAAAAGGAGTTGAAATTCGAATGGTTTTCGGCAAAATTTTCGGCTGAATATTCAAATAAGGGAAAGGAAAACTCATTCAGCGGACAAATCCGTATCCGGAAAGACAGCCTTATCTGGATTTCGCTGACACCCATGCTTGGCATTGAAGCGGTACGACTGATGATCTCACAGGATTCAGTGAAGATGATTAACCGCCTGAACGACACCTATTTCATCGGTGATTATGAATATGTAAACCGTTTTCTGAATACCAACATCGATTTTGATCTGTTGCAGGCGTTTCTGCTGGGCAACGATCTGCAGTTTTACGAGGATGGAAAATTTCGGGCCTCGATCGACCGGGGTGAATATAAACTGTCAACCGGAGAACGACAGAAGTTGAAAAAATTCGTCAGGAACAGTCAGGAAAATCTGAAAATTTTTATTCAGAACCTGTGGCTCGATCCGGTTAATTTCAAAATCACCCATGCCGATGTTAAAGAAATCCGCCGCGATAACATCAAACTGGAGTCGAGTTATGGTGATTTTGAACCTTTGGAGGGACAGCTTTTTCCAAGGAAGATGAGTTATATCATCTGGGCAGACAATACCATCAGGGTTAAAACTGATTTTTCGAAGATGACGCTCAACATACCCATGCAATTTCCGTTCAAAATTCCTGCCAGTTATCAGCCGGTTAAATAAACCCTTCTCCGATGGTCACACGGGTGCTCTCCTTCAGCAGTATTAAAAATGCCACCTGGCTGCTGATGGTGATTTTTAGTTTCCTGTTGACTGCTGTTTTTGCTCAATCAACCAAAGATAAGGAGAAGTTGCAGCGGACGAAGCAAAAGCTGGAGGAAGAAATTCGTTATACCACCGACCTCCTGCAGAAAACTCAGAAAAACAAAGAAACGTCCCTCAATAAATTGCAACTCCTGGCCAGGCAAATCAAAAGTCGTGAAGCGCTGATCATTGCCATCAACCGTGAGCTGAATGATGTGCAGGTGACCATGGCGGTCGACAGCATTCAAATCAACCGGATGTCAAAACAACTCCACGACCTGAAGTCGGAGTATGCCCGGATGATTTGCTATGCTTATCGCACCATGAACGGCCATAACAAGCTGATGTTTATTTTTTCTGCCCGGGACTTTAACCAGGCATACCAGCGCCTGAGATATTATCAGCAGTATGCTTCTTATCGCCGGCAACAGGCAGTGCGTATCGAATCAACCCAAAAAGCGATCAATGCACATCGCCAAAATCTCGCAGAAATCAAAAATCAAAAACTCAACCTGGTCCAGTCTAAACTAACAGAAAAGCAGAAACTCGACCGCGAAAAAACCGAGAAAGCCAACGCAGTAAAGGAGCTATCATCCAAAGAAAAACAATTGCTCGCCACCTTAAAAACAAAGCAGCAGGCTGCCCAGCGGCTCGAAAATGCGATTGAAAAACTGATCGCCGACGACATCAAAGCATCGGAGGAACGAACCCGGAAAAAGGTAGCAAAGGAAAAGAAGCCATCAACGGCACAAAAAGCAACATCGGGTCAGCCGGCAATGGATTTTACGCCAAAAGAGCAGGAACTGTCATCCTCATTTTCAGCAAACCGTGGCAAATTACCCTGGCCCTGCGACAGGGGATTTATTTCAGGTAGTTTTGGGGAACATGCCCATCCTGTACTCGAACATGTAAAGGTTAAAAACAATGGCATTGACATCATGACTGAGCAGGGTTCATCGGTGAAGTCTGTATTTGGAGGAAAGGTGAGCAGGGTAATGTCATTCCCAAGTCTCAACAATGTGGTGATCATCCGTCATGGTGAATATCTCACGGTGTATTCAAACCTTGACGAGGTGAATGTGAAGGATGGCCAGGAAGTTGCCGTTAAACAAACGATCGGAAAAGTTCATACCAATTCCGGGGATCAGAAATCAGAGTTACATTTTGAACTATGGAGGGGCAAGGTGATTCAGAATCCCGAATCCTGGCTCGCCGGAAGATAACAAGGAGGAAACCATTTTGATGAACCATCCCGGCGAATTAGCCGCACTGCTTACAGCCGTTTTCTGGACCATCACCGCTCTGGCTTTTGAAGCTGCCAGCCGTAAAATCGGGTCAATGGCCGTTAACTTGCTGCGTTTGATAGCAGGTTTTTGCTTTCTGACGTTATTTGTTTTTTTCTACAGGGGATCTCTTTTACCCCTGGATGCCACACCCCATGCATGGTTGTATCTCACGCTCTCCGGACTGATCGGATTCGTTTTTGGCGACCTGTGCCTTTTCCAGGCATTTGTGGTGGTAGGCGCCCGTATTTCGATGCTGCTGATGGCCCTTGCCCCTCCCATGACGGCCCTGATCGGCTGGGTGGTACTCGGCGAAACACTTTCGTGGAAAAGCTGGATAGGCATGACCCTGACCATTTCCGGCATTGCGCTGGTTGTACTAAAAAGACACACGGCCGCAGAAAGCAATGGCGGCTTCAGAAAAGTAAAATTCAATTACCCGCTGTGGGGAATTATGCTTGGACTTGGAGGAGCGCTTGGCCAGGCAGCCGGGCTTGTTCTCAGCAAGGTTGGCATGCAGGGTTATGACACTTTTGCATCCACCCAGATCCGTGTCATTGCCGGAATAGCAGGGTTTGCTTTTTTATTTACCATCATGGGATTCTGGAAACATGCGTTCCGTGCACTCAGCAAGCGTAAACCCATGCTACAGCTTTCACTGGGGGCTTTTTTCGGACCCTTCCTGGGGGTCTCATTTTCATTGATTGCAATAAAGTATGCCGATACAGGCATTGCCTCTACCATCATGGCTATTGTACCGGTGCTGATTATTCCTCCATCCATGATACTATACAAAGAAAAAGTAACGTTTAAGGAAGTATCCGGAGCATTGCTTGCTGTGTCGGGGGTGGCGATGTTCTTTCTTTAAACGTTTTTTTCAATTGCTTTATCCATCAAAATAACCCTGTATGTTCATCCATCGTCCAACTGAAATGAAGGCTCCGGAAAATCCCGGTTTTCGTTTTTATGTGGGTTTGAGTGTGTTCATCGCATCATTTTTCATGCTGCCTGCCGGGCTGGTGCTCCGGGAATTTATTGCCGGATCTTTCTTGAAGGGTTTTATACTGGGCATTTTCTGGATCAGTGCGCCGCTGATGAAAATCGGCAGTATTGCCATTCTCGGTAAATCTTCTTACGCATGGATCAATTACCAGATGCATTACTTTTATCACAAGGTCGCAAAACCTCACCAGATCACACCCTTGAGGTACAACATCGGGCTGGTGATGTTTATCCTGCCATTCCTGCCCAACTACATGATATCCTTCATGCCCCATCTCATCCCCATATCGTTGCATGTTCGCTACTTCATCATTATCGCGTCAGACGTAATGTTCCTTGCCAGCCTGTTTGTACTGGGCGGAGATTTCTGGGATAAACTCAGAGCCCTCTTCATCTATCGGGCAAAAGCCAGATTTGAAGAGGACCCCGGGAAACAATAAATATTCAAAACCTTATAACCTAAGCCTCAGGCTCACAAAGAACTCCCTTCCTGGAGCTGCCTGGTAGCTGTTGTAGTCAGGGCCGTTGTTGGGCTCGGTAAATCCGAAATACTGCTCGTTGAACATGTTCTTACAGAACACACTGATATCGCCGCCCAGCCCGCCTAATTTCCAGGTATATTTCAGGTTTGCGTTGACCACCGTAAAGCCGGTGCGTTCGTTTGATTGCCGTATGACCGTGTTTTCATGATATTGGTAATAGATGGAATCGTCAACCTGGATATACCATTTTGATTCATACTGCACATTCGCAGTCAGTGTAAAATGTTTCAGGAACTTAACTGCAGCTTCAGCTGTGAGCATGTGTTCGGGGCACTGAGGGATCCAATGACCCTTCACACTGTCGGGCGATGTATATTGGAAATGGGAATAGGCATAGGCTACATCGAATTTAAGAAAATCAAAAGGAGAATAGGATAAATAGGTTTCGATGCCCCACCTTTGGCTTTCACCCTTATTGCCATAGAATGCAGTATTATTGCCCCTGCCGGGAATGCTGTAGCGATAAAATTCATTTTTTGAATTGATGAGGAATCCAGTAACATCATAATAAAAGGCGTCCCCGAGTTCACCCCTCACGCCCAATTCACCCCCAAGTGACGTAGAAGGTTTAATTTGTGAATTGAATCCCCCATACTGAACTGGATTATTGTAAAGTTCATCTTCTGTTGGGACTAAAAATCCTGAGCCATAACTGGCATATATGTTAGCAGCCCTGGCAAGGTCATACGCCAGCCCGATGCGGAAGGTCGGTTTCTGAAAAGTTTTTTGCTCGCTGACAATGGATGAATCCAGTTTGTTGTACACATAATCATACCTCACATTGAGCAGGGCATAAAGTTTTTTGGCAATATCAAGTTTGTCGATTAAAAAGAGGCCGGTACCGCGCTGGCGGATCACCTGGTTGATCAGGGTATTGTTGAGATCGAACACTTCCTCGCTCCAGTAACTGTCAACCCGGTTGCTGTTGATATGATCTCCGTCGGGCACAGCAAACATGTGCTCGGTCATCTTCATGGATGAATAATCAACCCCAAGGCTAAGGTTGTTAAAAAGGTTATCCTTGCCGAAGTGAAGATTATACTGTGCGGAAATCCCGGGATTGACAAATGGTTTGAAATCATCGCCATTGTTGGAAGTCTCCTGATAATTGTTCATCCGGATAAATCCTTTGACAGTGATGTCCTGGTTTTTCGCAAAATCGTATTTGACAATGGTGGCGCCCATGAGTCGCTGCGTTTTATGGAATTCGTTGTAACGGACAGCATCCGTATTCGCAGCCCGGTGACCAACCGTATCGTACCGGCTTAAATTGATCCCTTCTGAATTCTGGTTAAAATAACTCGTATAGGTGAGTAACTGGGTAACTTTTATTTTATTCGAAGGCGTCCAGGTAAGTTTTTCACTCAGGTTGTCAGCCATGTATGACTGATGTTCCCGGTAACCATGACTCTGCATATGAGCGTAGGTGATCCTGTAATTAACATTCCCCTGGGTTCCATCGACCTGTCCCTGGAGTTTCCAGAAGCCATTCGAGCCGCCGGAAGCATAAAGCGAACTGTTGACGGGTTTGGTGCCTCCATCCTTGGTGGTAATGTTGATGACCCCGCCGGTAGCGCTTGTGCCATACAACGAAGCCGCAAGACCTTTGACTACCTCAACATTTTTTACTGCTTCCCAGTCAACGTCATATAAATCGGGAGCAAACCCACCAGGACTGTTGATCGAAATACCATCGATAAAAACCCCGATGCCACGGAATCCGCTTTCTGTTAATACCCCCTGGCCACGGATGTACACATGCACCCTTGACCCGCCGGTACCATTGTCAATTCTGACACCGGGCACGAGTCTCAAGGCGTCATCTGCGGAAATGGTTTTTGACAAGGCATTGCATTGGGTTCCGGAAACAACTGAGATGGCTGCGGGTATTTGCCGCAATGGGATATTTATTCTTAAGGCGCTTACGACAATCTCGTTAAGGTTTTTAATGGCCATAGTATCCACGCGGGAGGATGTTTTTTGCTGTTTTTCCTGGCCAATGGCCTGGAAAGCAAAGAATAATAAAAACGAAAAAGCAATATAAATTGATTTCATAAATCTGTTTTTTTGAATAAATAATATGAGCCTGCCACTGAAAAAGAAATTCACGACAGGCGAAAATAAAACCGAAGATGAAATCAGGTAAATTCAGGAGGAGGGGCAAAATGAACCAGGTAAACCGGAATTATTGGTGGATGAAAACCATGATAAACAAAAGTAATTCCCTGATCATGAATAGGTAACGCGGAATTTTGAATAAGAGCCTGGTTGATCAGATTGTGTAAAAGGGCATGAATGGGGTTGTCTTTTTGTGAAGACCCTGATCGCCCGGTACGTCTGATAAGGAGGGTATACCCGTCAAGGAGCGACTCTTCCTTTTTATCGTGCAGACAATAAAACAGGGTGGTGTCGCCGCTTTTGCGCTCAACCACCACATCAAACAATTTTCCATACCAGGTAAATTCCGCGTTCTCCATACGGTGGAATTGCCCCTCTTTTTCAGGGTGTAAAATCTTCAGGAGAATGATATCCGGATGAAAAATGCCATCCCTGATCTGGGCAAACATCTCTTTTTTAACCCGGTATTGGTTGCATTTGAATACAACGTAATACCCCATGGTGTTTACCAGAAAGATGAATAAAACGGCGATGACAGCAATCTTTTTCAAGCGTTTTATTTCCTGATGATCAGTTTGTGGGCAGTGGTTCCCTGAGAAGTTGTGAGTGACAACAAATATACACCATTTGGCAGAAATGTCAAGTTAATTTTTTTAATCCGGCGGGCCCTGATCAATGGGTCGTCGTCCCTGAACACCACATCATTAATGGCATTTGTAATAATCACCTGCAAGGGGCCGGGTTCCTGGGTATCAACCGCTATATTGAAAATACCGTTGTTCGGATTCGGAAAAATATTGATGGAACCAGCGATGTTTTCTTCTATCCCGGTACAATTTTTAAATTTCAGATATACTGAATCGTGGTTCTGACATTGAAACTTGTTTGTTACCATTAGCCGTATCAAATGCACACCCATGCCTCCCGCATTGGCAGTGTCGTAAGTAACCTCATGATTGGAAAAGTTACCAGGATTCCAGTTCCAGGTGGAAATGCCGGCTGTATCAGCAGATAAAACAATGGATTGTCCTGCGCAAACAGTGTCGCGGGGCGATACAGTGATGGCTGCAACCGGTCGCGGGTTGATCCGGATGACCTTGTTCCTGCCCATGCTTCCGTATGGTCCAAACCCGGTCAGCCGCAAAGTGGCATCGCCGGAAATCAGATCATTGGTCCCCGGGATGTATGAGGTGATCAAATTCGTGTCGTTGATGAAAATCCCATCGCCGGCAGTAGTCCATTTGATTGAATCATACTGTTGTGCGGTTGCCTGAAGCATCACATTCAAACCGGCACAAATGGTGTCGTTCGGACCAGGGTCAACGATTGGTAAAACCGGGGGTGGCAAGGCAATAAAGTCAACCCAAACACGATCCATGCCTCCGGCATAGGCCAGGTCTTTCATATAGATCCACTTGAAAACATGCTGCCCGGCAGCAACAGGGAACGATGCCCTGGTCCAGGGAGTTTCACCCGACCATTGCTCCTGTAGCATCCCGTCAATGTAAAACATCAGGAAATCATATTCCTGTTCACTGGAAGTGCTGAGATAAAAGGAAATACTATCATCGCTGACGGAGGTGTATGAAAGATACATCTGACTGTTTTGATAGTCGTTGATGAGACCTGATACGGAAGAATACAATCCTTCCCACCGGTGCAGACTGGTAAGCCCCCATGGCTTTGCCCCACTGAATTGCCATGGAAATTTGGTAACTGTATTGGTTTCCCAGTCTTCAATGACCTGACCAATCATTTCACGGAAGGTCCGTTTGGCTGTATAAAGCCCCGAATGAGCAGTAAAGATCAGATCAGCTCCGCTACCAATGGGCGTGTCGGGGCTTACAATCACTGTAAAAATGGCATTTTTCACCTGGCCCGGCTGAATGTTGTTGAGAAAAATACTGTCCTGGACCAAAGTCAGGTATGGCGAAGTGGTAGAAAGCAGTCCGTATGCCGACAGACAGGCAAAATCGCCGGTATTGGCCGTGGGGACCACAATTTTCACCGTTTCCCCCGGATCCATGCGTCCGTTGCGGTTTCCGCCCACGGTATCCACAATGGTAATTCCGTTTATTTTAAGGGCCGGGGCATGTGATTCAATGGCAAAATGACTGTACCAGGCCGAATCAGCATCGGTAACCTTCACATCGAATCGCACCATCAGGTTGTCGGGAATCGTATCTGAAACTTTGAAAGTATTGCCGTTTAAAACGGTTCTTACCTGCCCTGCTCCCACGGTACTGTAATTCGCCGTACTGTCAGTAATCATGATGTACGGAGAAGTTGTTGAAATCACGGCATTCACTCCTGTTGCCTGTTGATCGCCGATATTCTTCAGAGCCAGCGAAAGATACAGCGAATCGCCATTGTTCATCGTCACATTGCCGGTTCCTGACACCGTTGCCAGAGAATCGGAATAATATGTAACCCACGGTTGATTGGGGTTTGGGCCCAGATCAAAGGGTGAAACCCAGGTCATGGCGCGCCCGCCATCGTGGTTGTCGGTCCAGATCGGATAAACTTTCATGTTGTTGGACTGAATGCCGATATAATCGCCGAAATAACTGAAAGCCAGTCCCGGAATGGGTTCAGGGGTAAATGTGTAATCACTAACCTGCATGTCGGTCCAGCTGTTGCCACCATCGTATGACGAAGAAACAAAGACGGCAGCCTGGGTCGAGTCCACATTCCGGTCGTCATAATAAACCACACACACACCTCCTGTAACAATATCCACCGTGATCCAGGGCAGAAAGTGCTGCTTTCCCAAACCCGGTGGGTCCTGATTCACCCGGGTGGGCGATGACCAGGTGGAACCGCCATCGGCCGACTTAATCAGGTAGAGATCAATGTCAGCGCCGGTATT
>JBAXFM010000137.1:0-13150 GCA_037139855.1 Bacteroidota bacterium | reverse complement strand
AGCGCTTCTGAGGCAGCCTTGAACAGAATGTCGTAAACAATCTCCTGGTTGACCACCGCCAGTTGGTTGATCAAATGTAACCATTTTATAAATACCTATACATTTTCCGAACTATTTTACCCAAATTCAACATTTGATAAGGGAAATACGATAATAAAAAAAAGGCCCCGGTTTCCCGGGACCAGAAATTTAAAGGCTGCCTTCATCAGCAAAGGAATAATAAGCATCATGGGCAACCACGGTGCCTGAGATTCCGCCTTCGGAAACCTTCACCGTCTTCATGATTTGGTTCGCCCGGTTCAGCAGCAGCATCTTAGTATTCGCAAAGGTTGTTCTGACAGGAAGCCATGATTTTCTGAGCAATATCGAGGCGTTTTCCCCTGGTGTTCCGGAGCCGATGAGAATACTGAGCAGTTCTGCATCAGATAAGTTTGCGGTGCCTTGGAGTAGAAGCTTTTCGATAGGAATGTCATCTTCTGCCCAGAATTGCATGAGAGCGTATGATCATACCATATACCTTGAAAATGCAAATGTTGACTTTTAATATTCAAGGACAAATCTAATAAGTGTAATTGTAAAATGCATAAAAAATGGACATCATTTTACCTGGGAGCAATTCATGAAGCGATGGAGATTATCCGCAAATCAATCAAGTAGCTGGAATAGTCATCATGATTATTCAACCCTGATGATTTTTCTGACAGATGATTCTTCACCCTGCTGTAGTAAAACTTCATACAAGCCTGGTGTGAGGGAAGAGGTGTTCGTTCTGAATGTATGAATCCCGCGCTCCAGTTTCCTGTCAAGTAATTTGGATACCGGTTGCCCCATGAGTGAGATGAGTGAAATCTGGACGTGACCGGGTTGATCAAGTGTGAAGGTGATATTACAGGCATCTTTTACCGGATTTGGAAACACGTGCAGAGAAAAGGGGTCAGCCGGGGATGTTTGTGCAATCCCAACCGGATAGGTGAACTTTTTCGTCACCACGTAATGCATGAATTCACGTGCATCGGTTGTATCGAGGTAATATAGCGGGAAACTCAATAGAATGCTTTTATGGTCGGAGCCCATGTATTCAAGTCCAACCGGACGGTGCTTCATTTTTCCGAAGGAGGTGGTTGAGTCGTACCGTGAATCAAAACGATATATCACGGTGGCTGAGGGATCAGGGGCAAAGACATCAATATTGTAAACCTGCCCCGGATAGTTTTTATCCAATTGTTTCAGCGAGTCAATAACCAGGGCAGGGTATCCGGGTGCAACCGCATTGGCCCTGAACATCATACTTTGAAGTTTGCGGTCTACGCTGTCAACTTTAAACAGCTGGTGAAAATAGACCAATTCGGGAATGTACAACGGATAGGTAAAGCTTCCGGTAATCCAGAAACGGCTTGGGCTGAAACCGGCAAAAAGCAGGTTTCCTCCGTTTTCGCTGAACGACATAACCGCTTGATACATTTCGTCAGTCATTGGTTCAAATTCAAGGGAGTTCGACATCCAGAGAATTGAACGATACCGTGACAACTGCTCAAAACCGACTTTTTGTAAGGCATTGACATCAATCCATTTATACGGAATAGTGTCAAGAACCGCCTGATAAAAACCGCGTATGCTGTCGGGGGTGGTTTTATTGCCTTTTAAATTGGCAAGCACCAGCAAGGTATCACAGAAATTGAAACGTGCGCCGGTCACCAGGTTTGAATAGCCACTCTCCTGAAGCGAATCATTCACCGTGGTCACAACATAATAGTATTGTTTGTTCAGCGTTGCCGGCACATCATGATAGACTGAGTCGGCCACCGGAACCGTTGTTATTTTCTGGAAATTGCCCAATGCACTCTCTGACCGGTAAATGTTGCATCCTTTAATAAATGCATTTTTTGTTGCTTTCCAATGCAGCGTAATATTTTCTTTAGTCGATTGTGCCATCAGATTTTGAGGATGAGGCAGTAATTGTTGTTCGGCAAGGGTGGCAAGGGCGCCACCGGCCACTTTCTTAAGGTAAGGAACATTGCAGTTTCCAAGGGTATCGGAAGGGTGGTGCCAGTTTGGGCTGAACACGAATTCTTCGAAATATGCCGAAGGAAATCCATATGCCCAATACGTAAAGGAATCTGAACCGCTGTTTGTATTGTTGTTCGCGGGGATGACCACAGAAAGGTCGGTGTACCGTTCTGTTGCCTCAGCGGCAGCCAGCGCGGCCCATTCAAAACCTGCATATTCGTAAATTTTCACTTCCGGAAGGTTCTCAGGATTATTGGAGATCATGTCAAGGTTGAGCATGTAACGCACATCGGTTCCTTCCATCCGTGCCCTGGATGAGGCAGACCAAGATCCGAATAATCCCAGTTCCTCAGCCGCAAATAATGTGAACTGGATGGTAGATTCGGGTTTGTAACCGGATTGTTTCATGATCCTGGCTATTTCCAGGGTTGCTGCCACGGCTGTGCCATTGTCATCCACTCCCGGGGCGTCATTCACCGGGTCGGGCAGGCAAATTGAATCCCAGTGTCCACCCACCACATAAATTTCGTGAGGAGCGGAGGAACCCGGTAACGTGCATACAATGTTGTATTGCCATGAACTGTCAGAGTATCCATTCCAATTTTGAACGATAAGGTAAAACGAATCGAGTTTTACATCTGTATATCCATAGGAAAGAAATTTGTTCATCAGGGAAGTTGCGATGACTTTTTTGTTATCGTTCATCAAAAATCGTGATCCCCAGCTTTGCAACTCCCTCAAGGTAGCCCTGAGTGTGTCGGCATTGATCGCGTTAACCATGGCTGCAATGTCAGGGTTGGTGGTGCGTGAAAGCCGGCTTCGGGCATAGGCCGTTTCGGAATAACGTGTTACAGGATCTGACGGATTCCTGTGCTTTTCAACCAACTTTACATCCTGCGGTTGCGCTGTTAAAAAAGTTGGAATGATCGCAAGTAAAGCGATGATCATTATGCGAAAGTAATTTTTCATAGGTTGAATATTTTAGTATTGCCGGTTACTTTTGTCAGCATTTCAATATAAAAATAATGCGAACCTCCAGCCGAAACCGCGACAAATCGACCAACCGGAAAACTATTCGATGAAAGTGGCGATTAGCCGGATGAAATAGCCATTATTTCGTTGATTTTTTCACGATTTGTCAACGCTCAGGTATTTCCAATAATTATTCCGGTTAACAACATGAAATTCACATCCCGGATAACCATTCCCGAAATCTGCCGGTAATTTCACAGAAGATTTTTCACTGAATTTGCATTCAAATGCGGTAAGTGTTCCCCCGGTTTCTTCAATATAGTCAATCTCCTTTTGCTGGTAAGTTCGCCAAAAGTAACTATTGACGAATTTCCGGTTGTTTTGCAGGAATTTGATCCTTTCAGAAATAAAGAAATTCTCCCAAAGAGCCCCGGTATCATTTCGAAGCGCCAGGTTATTAAAATTCTGAATGATGGCATTTCTGATCCCGGTATCATAGAAGTATATCTTCTGTCCTTTGCCGATCTCATTCCGCAGATTTCGCGATAATGGAGTGAGCCGGAACAGGATAAATGTCTTTTCAAGTAATTCAAGGTATTTTTTGATCGTATGCACATTTTCACCCAGAAGATTTGCTAGCTCATTGTAGGAAACCTCATTGCCAATTTGAAAAGCCACAGCCCTAAGCAATTCGCGGAGCAGATTCGTACGGCGCAATGATTCCAATTGAAGGATGTCCTTATAAAGGTAGTTGCTTGCGATATTGTTTAACTCTTCCATTGCCAATTGATCTTCCTTTCCAAAAACTTCCGGATAGGAACCGAAACGCAGGAAATTTTCAAGGTTTGCATCTGCATTAATGACATTTTTATTCATTGCGATTTCTCCGAAGGACAATGGAAATAAATGAAAAACACGGGATCGACCGGTTAATGGTTCTGTCACTTTATTCCCCAGGTCAAACGCTGAAGATCCTGTTGCAATTACCTGAACTTCCGGGAAAGTGTCAACAAGTATCTTAAGTATCTTCCCGATATCCTTTATTTGCTGCGCTTCGTCAAAAACAACAAGTTTCGTTGTCCGGCCAATAAAACTGATCAAAAGTTCACTGTTGGTTGTTTCAAGTGCGTGTTGATTTTGGAGGAGGTCGCAATTGATATATTTTGAACCTTCCACTTTTTCCAGAATCTGTTTTGAAAGGGTTGTTTTGCCCGTTCTTCGGGCGCCGTATAAAACCATCACCTTTCCCTGGTACAGCATGTTTTCTATTCCATCCTGGATTGTCCGATGAATGAACATAATGATAATAATTTATGAATTGTATTTCACAAATTTAATATAATCTTTGAAATATAATGTAGAATATTATAAATATATCGCCAAATTTATGATCATTTGGCCGCCGACTGGCATAGCCTGAACCCCACATATCCATATCGGTAGGATGGATTGGCACTTTCGCGATCGGTAACCCGGAGCCCTGCATAATCATAGAACCAGCTTCCTCCCCTCATTACCCGAAAAGAACCTGTAACCGGACCTGTTGGATTATTCGTCGGAGCAAATTCGTACCAGGTTGGCGAATACCAGTCGGCACACCATTCAAATACATTGCCACTCATATCATAAATGCCCAGTTCATTTGGCTTTTTCCGGCCAACGGGATGGGTCCTCATCATCGAGATTCCGACTTTCCAGGCCACAGAAACATCTGAATTGCTCCCGCTGTATTTGTAACCCTTTGAAAGAGATCCGCCCCTGGCCGCATACTCCCATTCTGCTTCCGTCGGCAACCGGTAATTCATTTGGGTCTTTTTGTTCAGTTTTTCGATATACTCCATGACATTGTACCAGCCTACCCGCTCTACCGGGCAACTGTCGCATCCGGTAAAATAGCATTTGTTGGTATCCTCGTCCATGATTAATCTCCATTGCAATTGGGTAACCTCAAACTTGCCAATGAAATAATCGTCCAGTACCACCAAATGAACCGGACGTTCATCATCGCCACCAAGGTTGGAGCCCATTTTGAATGTTCCCCCCTGGACAGAAACCATGTCAGGATTCTGTGCCATGACGAAGTGAAGGGCCAGTAAAAAGATTCCTGAGGTGAATATGGTTTTAAAAAAGCCTGGCATAACCTGTCATAATAGTCAGTCAAAGTTACTCATAAAAATTTTCCGCCAAAAAAGATTCATCGATTAAACTTGCCCGTTCACCTATTTCATTTTTTCATTTGAACCGGTAAAGTGATCTTTGCATAAATTTATCAGCAGTTAGCCAGATTTGTTGGTAAATGTGTGAATCGTCAGTAATAGAAAAACCCTGAGGAACAGGGTTTTTCTTATTAATACAAAGCACTGTTCTCAGCTTTTTACTTCACCTTCAGCGAAGCTTTGATATAGGTTAGGGCTTTAAGGACCTCTGTTACGTCAGATTTGTTTCTGCATTGGAAAACCTGGTCATTCAGTTTTTCATAGGAATCTGGTGATTCATACTTTTTAATACAATTTTTACATTCAAAGATTATCCCTGTTAATGGTCCATCTGTGTAGATGAAAGGAACCCAGTCGGACCGGCGTTCATGGTTTTTGGCATAATCAGCCTTCGCCTCGTGAATGTTAAACCGGTAAATCTCTTCAGGAGCATTAATGGTGATGTTGCCTGTCGGATCGATCCCAAGGATAATGGAATACTGTAGTCGGTCGTTGATATACTCAATTGCCTCAATCACATTCTTATAATTGTCTGTTTTGGCATCCGTCACGTTTTTGAAACCGGGAATTTTTCCGGGATCAAGATCAGAATAGGTGCTTTTAAGATAATACAGCACGGGAATTGCCTTGAAGGCATTAACCCGTCCCGGAGTTTGAAATGACTGGCGGGAGATAAATTTCTGTTGGTCATTTTTTTTCTTCACGGCTGTGGCATAATCACCGTAAATTCTGACCTTGGTACCGTCACTTACATCGTTAAAACCAAATTCAGCCAGTCGCAGATTTACCAGGTATATATCATCTGGTGCACTGATCGTCATGAGGCCCTTCTCGTCGATTCCGGTAATCATGGAATATGAGAGGTTCTCATTGATGAAATCAATGGCTTCGCCGACAGTTTTTGTGCCGAGCGTGGAATCAGCGACCCTGAGTTTTTTATCACCCTGATTCACCCCTTTCTGGCCCCCCGGATATAACTTTTTCAGATATCTGAATGCCTTGATCACTTCATTTGCCTCTTTTTCTGATTCGCAAACAAATGACTGACGGCTTGTTTTCTCAGTCAGGCTCTGATGCTCATAATTTTCAATACATTCATCGCAGAAAACCCTTACCCGGTCATCGTCGTTTCCCCCGTTATAATTGAATGAAACCTCCTGTAGCCGGAATTTTATTTTCTTACCGGGAGCATTCACTGTCACCAGGCCATCCGGATCAATCTTTTGCAGCAGCGAATGTGACAGGCGGTCATTGATGAATTCTTTGGCCTCTTCGGCATTAGAATACTGGGCAAAACTATTGGCTGCCAGCAGCATTAGTGCCGCTAGGGCAAGCATTGTGAGTGGAATCCGGGGAACTCTCATAAGGAATTGCATGAATATGGTTTATGTGATTGGTTGCAAATAGATGTTTGACGAATAAACGACCATTGGGTTACATCAATTATCTGCAATAAACCATTTTTTTTGTGAGCGTTTTTTTGTTTGTGACCAATGTATAATGGTACATGCCGTTGGGTAACTCGTGTTTTTCCGGTGGGAACCTGCCAACATGTTTGCCCGCCTGCATGTTTTCATTGTCGATCAGTGTCGCTACGTTTTTGCCAAAAAGGTCAAGCACCATTAGTGTCATGTTTGAGGCTTCGGCCAGTTTGAAGGAGAAAAATGTGGATTCGAAGCGCCCCAAAGGGTAAGTTCCCCTGCATCCATGTGCATCCATTGGGCGGTGACCAGGAGGTTCCGCCATCGGTCGATTCCGCAAGCCAGATATCGGCATCATTTCCTCTGCTTCGTTTGTCAGACCAGTTAACGTAAATAGTAACATTATAAGGACCATTGCTGCGGTCGCAGGCTGTAACCGGAAAGCTGACCCCGGTCTGAATTCCCGGGATGGGTGTAATCCATTGTACTGGAAAGCCTGTAACATTGACATCGGTATCAAGCCAGGTTTCGCCGAAGTCGGTTGATTTGTCAAACATGATTCCTGCAGGACTCCACCATGCAATGTATACCTCTCCGTTCGGCCAGGTCACGGGGTAGGAGCCATGAACATTGCTGAAACCTGCCGAGGCATTCCCTCCAATGCTGCTAATAAGCTTCTGCTCAGCCCAGGTATGTCCGCCGTCGGAGGACCTTGCGATAAAAATGTCGGAAGAATCCTGTGGATTTGTGCTGGCCCAGGTGTTAAACCGGGTCAAGATTTATAAAGGGAGTTCGTTATCGGGTTGTATGTCGCCCATTCTTTGTCGATGTCGTAATCATTATGGATTGCTGTAAAGGACTCCTCTCCCCAGGCAGAGGAGATCCCATGTTTCCTTTGGCAAACGAACCGGCTCAGGTCAGGCACCAGGTGAAAATAGTAGAAGTTTCCTTGTGTATCAGCCAGCACAACGGGATCACCGTTTACACCATAAGCAGAAGTTATGATACCATGCTCCCATGTCAATCCCCCATCCTCCGATGTATAATAGTTGTCAGGCACTGTTCCGATCAGAATCTGGTCAGGATTCAGCGGATTCATGCATACGGACGGTTCGTTGGGCCAATCCTGTCCAATACCAATCTGGATGTTGGGGCTCTGGGCTTGCAGAGTCGTCATTATGAAGGCAAGTGACCATGAAATTGCAATTTTCTTCATGTGAAAAAGGATTAGAATGTTTATAATCGATTCACACCGGGTCCTGGAATAATTCAGGTATTTCATCAGAGAATGATCATTTTTTTAACCAGAGGGCTTCCGAACTGTGACCTGAGGATTATAAAGTATATTCCGGCTGATAAATCAGAAGTGTATACCGGCATGGTATATTTTCCCTTGTATAATTGTTGGTTTCGTACCAGGTTTATAACCGGGGTTCCTGTGTGATCGGAAATTACAAGTGAAATGGTGGCACTCGAAGGTAGTTCAAACGAAATATATGTTTGCCCGTTCACCGGATTGGGTTCATTTTGAAACAGGATGATATCTCCGGTTGCCTTTCCCGGCTCGTTCATTCCAACCATTGTATGCAGGCTGTCGATGATCGCAGCGCTGATCCAATAGGGATTATATCCCTGATCGCCCGGTTTCCAGGAATTGAAGAACAAGTATTGTTTATCGTGTGTGACTGAGGCAAACCAGGCACCTGCCGAATTAATTTCATGCCCCATGTTTACTGCCTGTGTCCAGGTTGAGTCTGCGTTTTTAAAGCAGATATACATGTCGAACTGGCCGCCAAAGCCACCTGGCCGGTTGGAGGCAAAAATCAGGTATTCCTCGTCGGGATCGACAAATGGAAACGCGTCGAGATAATCTGAATTGATTTCGGATCCCAGTTTTTCTGCCATCTGGTAACTTCCGTTGATGAGCCTTGAAACATAAAGATCAGAAGGGGCCGAAGGTGGAATTGACAGCTCTATGTAAAAATCTCCATCCCGGTTGACTGCAAACTGGAGACCGTAGCCACTGCCTGACGGTATGGGAATTGGAATCGGTGAGGGTTGGCTCCAGCCAGTAGCTGTGCGTATGGTTTTGAAATAAGGCCCGCCCGGTTTGGTGGAAAAAAAGTAGAGCGTGTCGCCCCCGGCAGACAAAACCGGGTTGTTTTCAAAGTAGTTTTGGTTTCCAAATGCTGCATGATGAATAGCGCCCCAGTTGTTGTTTTCCACTCTCATATTGAAAAGGGTTGCCAATTCATTTGATGGATTGTATCTGACATATTCGGTCCAGAACATTTCCAGCCCATCCGGGGTGAAAATGGGTGAACCATGCCACCACCATTGACTGTTCCCCAGGAGTGAATCGGGTGGAAACCGTTTAGCCGTCATCCCCGGAGGATCCTGTCCGAGATAGGGGAGGTTGTTTTGCGCATGAAGAAATGCTGCTGTAAGGAGATTCAGAAACAGGAACAGGACAGATGTTTTTTTCATGAGTTCAGGTTTTTAGTTTTTAACACAACGTGTCGATAATGCATCATCGGGATGAAATGTTCCCATGGTCAGTGTACCACTAGAGGTTTGAAGCATAGTTGCTGTAACTTCAACCATGGGGAGGTTCCCGGTTGAAGTGGAGAAAGCACCGTGATCTCCTAACCACTGGAATATATTTGTGAAGTCGTGCATGCCAGCTGGCAAGGCTTTAAACCCGGTTTCATCGGTTGCGGCGGTATTTGGGGCAATCCAGTGCGAAATTCCTTGTTCCTTCAGCTTGCCGCCGGCATTGGTTAATCCCCCAAGAGATGTGCCCAATTGCTGCCATTCAGCTTTGCTGGGCAAATGCCACCCGGAAGGACAAATTCCCTGCACATTGCTCGGATTGGTGTTGCTGCTTGCTGCTCCCTTCATGGCCGGTGACCAGGCATACAACCTTCCGTAAATCAATGAATTGTCTGGATTGTTGTCATAATCATAATAAATTACGTTAGTCCCGTCTGCATAATGCATGCTTTTTAAATTCTCTACCATCCAGATCTGGGTTCCTAGCTGAACCACTGCATAATGGTTGTTGTCGTAATCGGTGCAAGGCACAAACCCAAAGATGATTGTTTTGCTGTGATCGGGGATATCCATGAATACGGTTCGGAAATTTCCTGATTTTCCCAGGAATTTAAGCCGGTCGCCGGAGTTGTACTGCATCTGGATGATAGATCCGGTATTCTTCAAGTACCCTGTATTCCCCGGATCATTTACCCGCCCTTCATAGGATATTTTGATTGTTTTCCCGCAGGAGGATGTACTGTAAATCATTCCTGTGTATTGATAGACTAGCGATTTTACGTGAACGATATACACCCCTGAAGTCAAACCATTGAACCGGAAAGAATGAAATCCGGACTGAAGGAAAAGCTTTTTTTGTGCCAAGAGCCGACCTGACTGGTCTGTCAATTCAATGGTTGTGGAGGCTGTTGTGGTCGTTGTAAATTGAACCATTACCATTTCATTTGCAGGATTGGGGTAAACCAGCAACGTTTTGCATGTGTATCTGCCGGAAGGATTTATCGCAGATAGTGTTCCAAGAAGGTTCAACTGGTCATTGCCAGCCATGCTGAGACTGGTTCCCTGCGTGAGATTTTCCACGTGAACGCTGTCGACTGTGTTAGACGAGCCTGATCCGGAAAAACTGATCAGAAAGTCCTGGGCCTGAATATTTGTCATTGCGACGAAGAACAGGATAACCAATGAAATTTGTTTCATGGTGCTTGTATGGATTAAAATGTTATACAGATAGTGAATAGTGTTACCCGGTAGCAAAAGTATCATGTGAAACTTGTTTTAGTCCAGACCAATCTACCAATTGCCGGTTTCACCTTGCAGAATGTTGATGCTGCCTGTTTATCGGCTTCGTCATGGAACTATTGCTTTAGGTCATGATGGCTAGGATACGGACCGAAGTCGAAGTATAATGTAGCACATGAAGCTTATTATTCATTTACAGATGAAGGCTCCTTTTGTAAAGAACTTGGTTTTAAAGAACCAATTTGGAAAGTGAAGGAACATACGGTTACAGTTACTTTTCCTGATGTGGTTGTTCCTTTTAATTACAATGAGGGAATAAGTGAGGGATTAAATGATGTCCAATTAAATATGTAATTGAAAAAATGATAGTGGTTCATTTTGCCATTTTAGATTTTGCCTTTTGTTTCTGTCCAGCCAACTCCAGGTGAAACCGATCTGAAAATTATCAAAAAACTCAAAGATTATATTGCGCCTGTTGAAACATTCCGCCGCAAGATACTGAGCGAAGTCGAAGCATAATTGTAGCCCATGATACTCTTTATTCCTTTGCTGATGAAGGTGCCACGCGATTTTTGGCCATGGAAAACCGGTTTTTTTTATATTCTCATATCGTCAAATGGGAAAGTTTTGTTTTGTCAAAAAAATAAGAAATATTTTTGTAGAATTGTATTTGCTATGGTATTTCGGTTTAATTTTATCTTTATCAATTAAAAACACAAACCTATGAGAAGGCTTTACAAATATTTCGTCGTGCTGGGATTTTTTTTAGCTGTCCCGTCTTTTTACCTTTTCGCTCAGGTTGGCATCAATACCAACAACGACCCGCCTAATTCAGCAGCCATGCTGGATGTACAATCAACGGATAAAGGATTTTTACCCCCGCGAATGAGCACAGAACAGATGAATTCCATTGTTACACCACCTGCCGGGCTTCTTGTTTACAACACTGCAGTGAATGCGTTATTCTGGTTTAACGGATCATCCTGGAAACGGTTTATCGACACCTATACAGAGACAGACCCTGTATTTATCGTTCATCCGGCAAGTGGTATTACATCCGGAAATATTACTAATTGGAACACAGCCTACACGAACCGGATTACATCAGCAATCGGTATAGCGCCATTGAGTTTATCTATTTCAACAAATCAACTGATTGCTTCAATTACAGCCGCAAATTCCTTAACCAATGGGTATATAACATCAACCGATTGGAATAGTTTCAACAACAAAGTTTCCAGCCAATGGATTACCAACGGTCAGGATATTTCGTACAATACCGGCAAAGTTGGCATTGGTACATCAGCGCCTGTTTCATCGGCATTGGCAGAATTTACCAGTACAACCAACGGTGTCCTCCTTCCCCGTATGACCCGTGTTCAGCGCAACGCGATCGCGAGCCCTGCCGAAGGTTTAATGGTTTATTGCACAACATGCGGCACTAATGGATCGTTGAGCATTTTCACCAATGGTTCCTGGATGACCTTTTCTCCTTGTGCTATTGTCGCACCTGTAGCAGATTCTCCCGTGATGTCGCAGGGTCAGATTGTATGGAATTGGCTGGCTGTTTCAGGGGCTACAGGCTACAAATGGAACACGATGGCAGATTATGAAACAGCCACCGATAACGCTGCAGCTGCAACAAAGACCGAAACCGGAACTACTTGCGGGATCGCGTATAACCGTTATATATGGGCATATAGCAGTTGCGGTGAATCTTCCATGACCACGCTTACAGCTACTGTTCCGGCTACAGTTCCAGCAACTCCTGTCGCTTCCACGCATGTTGCTACTCAAACTTCCATTGTTTGGAATTGGAATACGGTGGCTGATGCCATAGGATATAAATGGAATACAACAGATGATTACGCATCGGCCATTGAAATGGGAACAGCAACCACTAAAAGTGAAACGGGTATTGTATGTGGCACGGCTTATACCCGTTATACATGGTCATACAATGGTTGCGGGCATTCTATTTCGGCAGCCTTAACCCAATCAACCATGGCTTGCTGGGCCTGTGGAATTTCTACTCTTACGATTAACCACTTGGCCTCGGGCGGTGTAGCGCCGGTTGATAAAACAGTAACCTATGGCACTGCTACTAATATCCCCGGCGAACTTACCAAGTGTTGGATTACCCGAAACCTTGGCGCAGCCCAGCAGGCTACTGTAGTTTCTGATGCCACCGAAGCTTCGGCAGGCTGGTACTGGCAATTTAACCGCAAACAGGGGTATCAATATACGACTACCCGAATACCCAATACCACCTGGATCGGCAGCATCATTGAAACTTCTGATTGGGTTGCCGCCAATGATCCTTGTGCCATTGAACTTGGTACCGGTTGGCGAATCCCGACCAACACTGAATGGACCAATTCTAATACTGGTGGCGGATGGACAGACTGGAACGGCTCTTTCGGCTCCGCACTAATACTCCATGCTGCCGGGTACCTGCTCTACAGCGATGGTTCGCTACTCACCCGCGGCTCGAGCGGCAATTACTGGAGTAGTACGCAGGACAATGCCACCAATGGCTGGGACCTGGGCTTCAACAATGGGACCAGCAACATGTACAACTACAGTGACAAGGCGTACGGCTTCTCCGCCCGCTGTGTTAGAGAATAGGAATTTATTTGTTTTATTTGCTTATTTGTCAATTTAATTTTTTAATTTTAGTTATAAAACTTCGTAGTGGTCGAAGAATTTTATGCAAAAGCACCTCAACCCCCGGCCCCTTCT
>JBAXFM010000136.1:0-13187 GCA_037139855.1 Bacteroidota bacterium | reverse complement strand
AGATCAATTTTACTGCCATTACCCTTACTGCCTGGCTTGGCATTGCCTATATTATTATTCTCAACACCTTTGTAGCCTACCTGCTGATCAACTTCGCCCTCAAAAGTGTGACGGCAACGGTGGTGAGTTACTACAGCTATCTCCAGCCTGTCATTGCGTCCGCATTGTCGATAACGATTGGTCAGGGAGGGATTACTGTACCCAAGATCCTGGCCGCATTGCTCATCTTTTCGGGGGTTTATATTGTGAACCGGTCAAAATGATGCCTCACCCCCCGGAGGTTGTATCAAAAGTCTTTTTACCGCGGAGATACGCAAAGAATGCGCAAAGTTCCGCAGAGTTATTCTGTTGAAATATAACACTTAGCGGTTCTCTGCGGTTTCCCTTGGCGGTTCTCTGCGGTTAAAACCTCCACTTTTGATACAGCCTCAGACAGATCAGAAAAAATGACGGAAAGGCAGTAAGAAATATTCGAATATTTTTTCAATGAGCGGACGCCGTTTCCATTCCAGGTAATCCATTTCCTCAGAATTCCGCAGCGTTTCAGCAATATGCTCCTGTAGCTGGCGGAGAATTTCAGGTTCAGATCCGATCAATGCAATTTCATATTGATACCGGAAACTGCGAAAATCGAAGTTGGCGCTAGAAATCGAGAATATTTCATCGTCGATCATCAGGAGTTTGGCATGCAGATTATGCGGCAGGTAGAACAGCAGTTTGATGCCGGCATCATGAAGCAGTCCCAGGTATTTATTCCGAAGAATATCAATCATTCTGACATCAGAATGCTTTGGCATGATGACCTGTACCTCTACCCCGCGTTTACTGGCGTCCATCATGGTTTTCCGTAACAAGAACCCGGGAAGAAAGTAGGGCGTTTCGATCACCACCGAACTTTGTGCCTGTCTGATCAACTGGGTATAACGTTTTCTGAGCCGCTGAAACTGGATGGAAGGCACATCGCGGATGATTTCAAAACTACCCGATTTGATTTTGCGGGTGAAGGTCACTTTGTTGGTGATAATAAAAGGGTTGAATGCATTGAAATTTTCCAGAAAAACCTTCTTGAAAGATACAGCCAGTTCGCCCTCCATGCGAAGACACAGTTCACGCCAGTTGAGATTATAGCCGGTAATATTTGCCGATCCGATGTAACTGATTTTATCGTCGATGACCAGAATCTTGCGATGGTCACGCCGGTGCCCCCGGGTGAACATATCGCTGTTTATTTTTATTTTCTCGAAGAATTTCACCTCGCCACCCAGCCCGATCAGGTCAGTAAAAAAAGTCTCTGATACCGGCCCCTTCCCCCACGAATCAATCAGTATTTTGGTACTCACCCCTTCCCGGGACTTTTTGGTGAGCGCATCCCGGAATCGCACACCCATATGGTCATTGGCGAACTTGTATGTTTCCAGATAGATATACTCCTTTGCCTGCGCTATATCAATGAGCATCAGGTTGTAAAACTGGATGGTATCGTCGATGATCCGGAACTCCATGCAAATAATTCTTTTCTTCTGCTCAAATTTACGAAAAAGGAATCAATCCCGATACCAGTTAATACCCATTTGGATAAATTTTGCGTAAGTTTGCTAAAAAAGTGCACCATGATCAAATCCATGACCGGCTACGGTAAAGCAGTACTCGATATTACCGGAAGAAAACTCACCATTGAAATTAAAACGCTGAACAGCAAGCAGCTTGACCTGAACCTGAAAATACCCGGATATTTCCGCGACAAGGAATGGGAGGTCAGGGCCAGGCTCACCCAGCGTTTCGATCGTGGTAAAATTGATTTTTATATCGGCACGGAGGTGACCGGTGAAATGTTGAGTTACTCTATCAACCATGCTCTGGCAAAAAAGTACCATGAGGAGTTGAAAACCCTTGCACATGAACTTCATGAGGAATCCTCTTCAGAAATGCTTTCGATGGTCCTCAAAATGCCGGATGTGATGCAAACAAGTCGCGATGAATTGAGTGACCATGATTGGGATTCCATTTCGCTGGCCATTGACGATGCTGTTTCACAAACCGATTTATTCAGGATCAACGAAGGAAAGGTGCTGGAAGAGGACATGACGAACCGGGTGCAAAATATTCTTCAATTACTGGATTCGATTGAGCCATTTGAAAAGCGGAGGATGGTCGATGTTCGTGAGCGGTTGTTGCGGGATTTTTCAAAATATACCGGCGATTTTAACGGTTCGGCGCCCGACCAGAACCGATTTGAACAGGAACTGATCTACTACCTTGAAAAACTTGACATCACAGAGGAGAAAGTACGACTGACGAAGCATTGCAGGTATTTTCTCGACACCCTGAAGGAGCCGGTTTCTCAGGGGAAAAAGCTCGGATTCGTAACCCAGGAAATGGGCCGTGAGATCAACACCATCGGATCAAAGGCCAGCGATGCCGAAATCCAGGTGATTGTGGTACAAATGAAAGATGAGCTGGAAAAAATTAAAGAACAACTTGGAAATATACTCTAATGCAAGCAATGCCTGCAATGGCCAAATAGCTGAGGCTTAATCGAACCTTTATTAATTATTAATGTGAATCAAGGGTTAAAAACCAAATAAATAAAAAGCGGCAGCCAATTTGCCGAATATATGAACAAGAAGGCCTTTGGCTGATCGGACTTTACTCGCTCTTTGAAAATCTGTTTGTTCAATCAACCAATTGAACCAACCTTCAATCGGCTGACGTACTTTTGAAACTGCCTTTGAGAATAGATCATTCGCTGCTCTATCTTGGTTCTTTTCCCATTCGGATTGACCTTTGATTGCTCTGACAGGAGTAAGGATGGTAGTATTGTGAGTAATGTGAAGTCGTTCAAAGAAATCATAGTCATGATAAATTTTGTCACCGAAAAAGGTTCTGTTCTCGATATTACTCCAGTCATTTCTGAATACATTCAAATCATTTTCAGAGACTGCTGTAATAAGCAATTGCTCGGGGAATGGAAGTTGGTTTTCCCGACGGAATGCCAGGGCATGAAGCTTTAGTCCATAATAGAACATGGATTTTGTAGAACAATATCCTTTCTCTGTGAGTTCTGGTGTCACTTTGCCCATCCGTATGCCCGAACAAGTAATAACTGGTAACGAATCCAATAAACTCTCATGGGAGGCGCAATCTGAAGGTTGGTTGGTGGAACAAAAATCTAAGACACTGATTTCTATGGTTTTATAATAGCTTTATTTTCATAATTTACTAACAATCAATTGTTTATAATTATTTCACATTTAGGGTTTTTAACCCTTGATTCGCATTGATAACTAATATTACTCATAAACAACAGCTTAACCCTTTGAAATTATGAAAGAGATAAACATTGATAAATTAGCATATTTATTAAAACAATCAAAAGTAAAGAACCAACCAAAACCAATCTTTTTTTTGGGTGCGGGAGCTTCCAGAACTGGTGAGATACCTTTAGCCAGTGAAATTAGTGCGGAAATTTTAAAGGAATATTCCGAGAATCCATTTGTTATGGAATTACCCGATAAATCAAAAACATATGCAAATTTAATGGACTGTCTTAATCCTGCAGAAAGAGATGAGTTACTGAAAAAATATATAGATAAAGCGAAAATTAATGTTACTCATATTTATCTGGCTCAATTGCTAAAAGAGGATTTTGTTGACTACATATTGACCGTGAATTTTGACAATTTGGTGCTAAGGGCTCTTGCATTGTATAACATTTTTCCTGCTACGTATGATATGGCAATTTTAAAGGATTTAACCACGACAACATTTAAGGAGAAGTCGGTGGTTTATTTACATGGACAGAGCCATGGACTTTGGTTGCTAAATACGCCAGAAGAAATGGATAAAGTAAAGAGTATCATTCCAAGAATTTTTGATTCAATAAAGAACAAGCGCCCTTGGGTTTTCATTGGCTATAGTGGAGAAGATCCTATTTTTGATCATATAATGAATCTTGGCAGGTTCGATAATGGACTTTATTGGATAACCTACAATGACAATGAACCAAAAGATAAAATTCAGACTTTTCTTAAAAAACAAAATACAAATTCTTTTTTAATTAAAGGGTATGATTCTGATGCTTTTATGGTAAAACTTAATAGTGCCCTGGGTTTAGGGCAACCAATAATTGTAGATAAGCCATTCACAGCATTGAAGGAAATGCTGGATGAGATTGTTGACATTGATGACAAAGAGTATTTTCGGGGGGTTAAGGAACGATTGGAAATATCCATAAGACAGGTAAAGGAAGCCATCCAACAGTATGAACATGCAATAATTGAATCGGCAACAAATTTAAAAGAGAAATCGAAGATTGATTTGTTAAAGAAAGAAATAATCAATTTAATTATAGCTCAGGATTACCGGGAAAAAGACATCTTAAAAATCGAAAAAAGAATAGATGGAATAAGTGATGTTAATCTTCAAAAGGATTTATCACGTTTATATTCAAACTGGGGGGCGAAATTAGGAGGCGATGCCGAGTCCAAAGAAGGAGAAAAATCAGAAGAGTTGCTTCATCAAGCAATAGAGAAGATTCAAAAGGCTATTGAAATTAAACCAGACCTTCCGGGAGCCTATAATAATTTGGGTAAAGTCCTGGCAACCCTGGCAAAGACAAAAAAAGGAGAGGAAGTAAGTATTTTGTTGCAGCAGGCAATCGAAAACTACCAAAAGTCTATTGAAATTAAACCAGATTATTATGTTGCCATGAATAACTGGGGTAATGCACTTTTTAATCTGGCGAAGACCAAAGAAGGAGAAGAAGCAGAAAATTTGTTTCATCATGCAAAAGAGAAATACCAAAAGGCTATTGAAATTAAACCAGACTTAGCTGAAGCCTTGACTGGCTGGGGTGATACATTAAATTGTATAGCAAGTACCAAAAAAGGAGAGGAATCAGAAAAGCTATTTCAACAGGCAAAAGAGAAATACCTACTGGCTATTGAAATTAAACCAGACCTGGCTGGAGCCTTGAATAACCGGGTTATTGCACCTGGAGCTTTAGCAAATACCAAATAAGGAATGTAAGCAGAAAAGCTGCTACATCAAGCTGCTCAATAATTCAGCCCTTTCAGGGCTGTTGGCCTAAAAGTTTTCACAGCCGTGGGCTTCACCCACGGTTATTCAGATTAAGCTCTTTCAGAGCTTTCAGAATGATGATTCAACCGCGAAACTTGAGTTCTTAATATACGGGCGGTTGTTTACCGTGAAACGCTGTGATCATTAATTTCCCTCAAAAACCTCTCTCAAACGCTCATTCAATATTGTCTTTGTATATTCGGAGTTTAATCCGAGTATAATCCGAGTATAACCGGAGTTTAATCGGAGATTAATCAGAATGTCTTCATCGAAAGGCTTTGTCGCGCAGTAAACCAAGATTATGTATATTTACACCCCGATGCAGGCGATGCATAAAAAAATGAAAGGAAATAAATAATACTATGCAGGGTAAGGCGATTATTGTTTCAGCTCCGTCGGGAGCAGGGAAGACGACCATTGTTAAGCATCTGCTGAAGGTGGTTCCTACACTGGAATTTTCGATTTCCGCCTGTAGCAGGGTCAGGCGCGAAGGCGAAACTCCGGGGAAAGATTACTATTTCATCTCGGGAGATGAATTCAGAGAAAAAATAACGCTGGATGAATTTGTGGAATGGCAGGAGGTATATCCCGGGAGTTATTACGGCACCCTGAAATCGGAAATGGACCGTATCTGGTCGTTGGGCAGAACGCCCATTTTTGATGTTGATGTGCTGGGCGCAGTCAATTTGAAAAAATATTTTGGACAACAAGGGCTGGGCATCTTTATCCAACCCCCTTCCATTGAAGAACTCGAAGCAAGGTTAAAAAAGCGTGGTACGGAATCCGAAGAAACTTTACGCAAAAGAGTTGACAAAGCCGCCTACGAAATTACATTTGCGCCACTCTTCGACAAAATCATCGTCAACGACAACCTCGAAGTAAAATGCCAGGAAATCGTTCATCTCGTAAACACGTTCCTAAATGTTTAAAAGTTTCATCCTTCGTAAATCGTAAATCGTAAATCAAAAATCGTAAATCAAAAAATGTCCTCCTCCAAAACCGGCCTCTTCTTCGGATCATTCAACCCGATCCACTCCGGGCACATGATGATTGCATCGTACATGGCTGAATTTACCGATCTGGACCAGGTTTGGTTCGTAGTTTCTCCCCATAATCCACTCAAAGAAAAGTCGACTTTGCTTGCCGACCATCATCGCATCGCCATGGTTAACCTGGCCATTGAAGACGACAGTCGGTTCAGGTCATCCAACATTGAGTTCAAAATGCCACAACCTTCCTATACCATCGACACGTTAGCCTATCTTGGGGAAAAATACCCGGCTAAGGAGTTTGTGATGATTACCGGTGATGACATTTTACCTACATTTCACAAATGGAAAAATTTTGAAGAACTTCTGAAACATTACCGGTTTTATATTTATCCGCGTCCCCACACCGCCAAAAGCGGATTCGATGAACATCCGGCATTTACCCATGTTGATGCACCACTGGTTTCCCTGTCCTCCTCCTTTATCCGCCAGGGGATCAAAGCGGGCCGGGACATGCGGCACTTCCTTCCGGACAAGGTATGGAAGTATATCCGTGAAATGAATTTTTACCGATGATTAAACCCTCGATTACACCTTGAGTGAAAATGGCGTAAAATTGGTATTACGGTCATAAAAATCCTCATTCTCGGCACGTTTCAAAAAATTAACCACCTGGTAAGTAAGTGGTGTGGCAACAATTTCCCAGGTCACTTTGATCAGATAATTCATAATCATCACCTTTATCAACAAGGAAGCCGACCAGAAGCCGAAAAAGGCAGCCGGGTAAAAGATGACCGAATCAACGGCTTCGCCGACGATGGTGGATCCAATGGTTCTCGTCCATAAATGTTTACCATTGAAAATCACTTTCATTTTTGCAAGGACGACCGAGTTCGCAAATTCCCCGCAGAGAAAGGCAATTAATGATGCTATTACAATCCTGGGGGTTTGACCATATACAATTTCGTAGGCTTGTTGATGCATCCAGCCTCTGGCGGGAGGCAGCGCAACAATAACCTGTGCCATGATCATGGTGAAGAACAGAGAGATAAAACCGGCCCAGACCACTTTCCTGGACCGGGCGTATCCATATACCTCCGTAAGTATGTCATTGAAAAAGTAGCTGATCGGAAAAAACAGAATCCCCCCGCCAAAGGTGAAACCGAAAACAGTGACTACTTTTTCGGCGCCAATCATGTTCGTCGCAATGATCACGGTCACAAAGGCCGCCATAATCAGATCGTAAAACCGGAAGTTTCTTGCAGGAAGATCTGAAGGGGAGGATGACCCGGTTTTAAGTATCATATCCGCTAAAGGTGCTTTCTGGCAAAACTGAGCAGTGCGTTCAATGTCACCTCCGGCGCTTCAATGTAACCCATGTGACCACATTCCCTCAAAAGCAGGGTTTCGCTCACAGCAGGCAATGAAATCATTTCCCAAATCCGGGCTGCCGGCACTCTCGAATCTTTTAACCCGAGAATAAACAATACCGGCAGTTGCGTTTTCTTAAGCAGTTCCGTCTGGTCTTTTCGGATTTTCATTCCTTCCAGCGCGGCAACAACCCCCTCTTTCTCCATTTTTGAAGCCCGCTGAATCAGGCGTTCAATCAGCTTTGAGAACTTTTTATGCACTTCCACAGGGAAAAGGCTTGGAATAAACTGCGCGACATAGCTGAATTTATCCTGGTTTACGATCGCAATGGTACGGTTCCGGTTTTCCTGCTCTGCTGCATTATCGGCAAAACATTGTGAGTGGAAAAGGCAAAATCCGCGGAGCAACTCAGGATACTTTTGAGCAAACGCAAGGGTCACATATCCCCCCATGGAATGTCCAACCATGAGACATTTCCCGGCTTTTAACCTTTTAATGACGGTGAAAACAACATCGGCCATCATTTCCATGGTGTGAATTTTGTCGATGGAATCACTCTTGCCGTGACCGGGTAAATCAATGGCGATTACCCGGTACTTCTTTGAAAGCTGCGTTGAAAAGCCGGACCATATCTTCAATGATTCTGTGAAACCATGAAGCAAAATAACTACTTTGCCGGTGCCTTCATCGGTGTAATTGATATTTTTTTTCTGAATTTTAATTGAAGTCATTTCGGATTTCGGATTTCGGATTTCGGATTTAGCGTAGTGTTGACATTACTGCATTAACTTTTCGATCTCTTCCACCGTCTTCGGGATGGGCTTCCCAAGTACCCTATAGCCATCGGCAGTGACGAGGACATCGTCTTCGATGCGGATACCTCCAAAATCTTTGTAGGTTTCTACCACATCATAGTTAATGAATTCGGCCAGTTTATTTTCGGCTTTCCAGATATCGATCAGTTCGGGAATAAAGTAGACGCCAGGTTCAATCGTCATAACGAAGCCTTCCTGGAGTTTACGTCCGAAACGGAGAAAAGCAAGCCCAAACTCAGTGCTGCGTTGCACTTCATCGTCATATCCGATTAAGTTTTCGCCAAGACCTTCGAGGTCATGCACATCGAGGCCGAGCGGATGGCCCAGACCGTGGGGAAAAAAAAGCGTGTGAGCTCCTTTATCTGCCGCTTCCTTAGGGTCGCCCTTCATGATACCAAGATTAATCAGTCCTTTGGCAACTTCATTTGCTGCCAGCATGTGGATTTCCTTAAACGGAACTCCGGGTTTCACTGCTTTGGTTGCCACAAGGTTGGCGTTCAGTACCACTTCATATATTCCCTTTTGGCGTGTATTGAACTTTCCTCCAACCGGAACCGTACGTGTGATGTCACTGGAATAGTGCAGGTCGTTTTCGCATCCGGCATCAATTACCAGCATTCTGCCATCAACCAGGGTATTGCCATGGTAATGATTATGAAGGGTTTGCCCATTGATGGAAAGGATAACCGGGAAAGATACCGGGCCTGCCTGTGCCAGTGCAATTCCCTCGATGGTTCCTGCAATCTCGCGTTCCACGACCCCTGGTTTGGCCATTTTCATCCCGGTGGTATGCATTGTATATGCCACATCAACCATTTTTTCAATCTCGGCCACTTCAATAGGGTCTTTCTTCATCCGAAGTTTGATAATCGCCCTGATCAAGGGCTCCGAGGATTTGTCTTTTAATTCAAGATGATGTATATGAAGCAAATCGGCAAGCCAGAGAATAGTTTCGCCACGATAAGGCGGAGTAAAATGTATCTTGCGACCCTTCTCCAGGGCATTTTTTATCAGTTCATTGAATTCTGTGAGAGGTGCCGTGTGGTCCACGCCAACTTTAAGGGCCTGGTTACTGATGGTTGGCTGAACACCCATCCAGATGATATCATCTATGTCAACATCATTGCCAAAAATGACATCTTTCCCTTCATCAAGGTCTATAATACCGGCCAGATCGGGGTGGTCCAATCCGAAGAAATAGGAAAAATTGCTGTCCTGGCGGAATGAATAAGTATTTGCAGGATAGTTAAATGCGACTTCCTGGTTGCCTAAAAATAAGATAAGTCCGCCTGAGAGTTCAGCCCGGAGTTTTTTGCGACGATCGCCGTAAACGTTTGATGGGAACATAATTTAGACTGGATTTGAATTGTGAAAATAAAAGGTTATTATTTTTTTTGATTTAAATTTCATTCTATTTTTGTGAAAATAAAGAACAAATATATTAAAAGCTTGTTATGAATCCTTCTTTTTTCCGTTTTTCTTCAATCACAAAAAAGATCTGGATGGCATTTCTGGGTCTCTTTCTGATGATTTTCCTGGTGGTACATATGGGTATCAACTTATGTTTGTTGCGCGATGACGGGGGAGCCTGGTTTACAGCCGCAGCACATTTCATGGGAACAAACTACATCGTGAAGGTTTTTGAAATCGGCCTTTTTGGTGGTTTTATCCTCCATATTCTTATCGGGATCATTTTACAAATACAAAACTGGTTGGCGCGACCTGTCAGGTATATGGTTTCCAATAAAACAGAAACGCCATTCCTGTCAAAATACATGATTTATACAGGAGGCATTGTACTGATCTTTCTGGTGGTTCATTTCGTAAATTTTTATTTCATCAAGCTTGGATGGGTTTCGAATCCGAATATCTCTGTAGAGGGGGAACCCAATTTCTACCTGATAGCCCAGGAACTTTTTGCAAGGCCGGTTTTTTCCATCCTGTACATCCTGCTATTCATCGTGCTTGGTTTCCACCTGAACCAGGCATTTCAGGCTGCCTGGCAAACGCTTGGATTAAATCATCCCCAGTATAACACCTGCATCCGGCGGTTCGGAACATTTTACGCCATCGTCGTTCCATTAGGCTTTATCATCATTCCCATTTACTTTTTACTTATCCGTTAGTCATCATGGCTGAAATAAATTCAAAGATTCCCAAAGGTTCACTTACCTCAAAATGGACCCATTACAAGGATCATCAGAACCTCGTTAATCCCAGCAACAAGCGCAAACTCGACATCATCATCGTGGGTACAGGACTGGCAGGCTCTGCCGCAGCGGCATCTCTGGGAGAAATGGGCTTTAATGTGAAAATTTTCTGTTACCAGGATTCTCCTCGCCGTGCACACAGTATCGCGGCCCAGGGTGGCATCAATGCCGCCAAAAACTATCCGAATGACGGGGACAGCATTTACCGTCTTTTTTACGATACCATCAAAGGAGGAGATTACCGTGCCCGGGAAGCCAACGTTTACCGTCTGGCTGAAGTGAGCAACAATATCATTGATCAGTGCGTGGCACAAGGTGTTCCCTTTGCCCGTGAGTATGGCGGATCCCTGGAAAACCGGTCGTTTGGCGGCGCCCAGGTTTCACGTACATTCTTTGCCCGCGGACAAACCGGGCAACAGCTCCTGCTTGGTTCCTATGGTGCGCTGAGCCGCCAGATCAAACTGGGAACCGTTAAACTTTTCGACCGCCATGAAATGATGGATGTGGTGATTGTTGACGGAAAGGCCCGTGGTATCATTGCCCGCGACCTCATCACCGGGAAACTGGAACGTCATTTTGGCCATGCTGTCGTGGTTGCCACCGGAGGATACGGAAATGTTTTTTATCTTTCCACCAATGCCATGGGATCCAACACCAGCGCCATCTGGCAGATTTTCAAGAAGGGCGCGTGGTTTGCAAACCCTTGCTTTACGCAAATCCACCCTACCTGTATCCCGGTCCACGGCGATTATCAGTCGAAGCTTACCCTGATGAGCGAAAGTTTGCGCAACGATGGCCGCATCTGGGTTCCAAAAAGGAAGGAAGATGCCGAGGCTCAACGTCATGGCAAGTTGAAAGCCAATGACATTCCTGAAGAAAACCGCGATTATTTCCTTGAACGGAGATATCCGGCTTTTGGAAATCTTGTCCCGCGCGATGTCGCATCCAGGGCTGCCAAGGAAAGATGTGATGCCGGTTATGGTGTAGGCGAAACCGGCCTTGCCGTTTTTCTCGATTTCAAGGAGTCCATCGGACGGCTTGGAAAACAGGTTATTGAAGAGCGATATGGCAACCTCTTCCAGATGTATGAAAAAATTGTAGATGAAAATCCGTATCAAAACCCGATGATGATTTACCCGGCCGTGCATTACACCATGGGAGGCACCTGGGTTGATTATGAACTTCAAACATCCGTTACCGGTTTGTTTGCCGCCGGCGAAGCCAACTTCTCCGACCATGGAGCCAACCGTTTGGGCGCTTCCGCACTGATGCAGGGATTGGCTGACGGGTATTTTGTATTGCCCTATACCATTCAGAATTATCTTGCCGGTGAAATCAGGGTGGCACGTATGTCGACGGAGAAAGCGGAATTTGCTGAAGCAGAAAAAGCAGTCCAAACGCGGCTTGAAAAACTGATGGCCATTAAAGGGAACAGATCTGTTGACCATTTCCACAAGGAACTTGGAAAGATCATGTGGGAATATGTGGGCATGGCCCGCAATGAGGCCGGTTTGAAAAAAGCCATTGAACTCATCCGCAAATTAAGAGGCGAATTCTGGAAGGATGTCAAAATCCCCGGAACGCTTAATGAATTGAACATCGAACTTGAAAAAGCCAACCGTGTAGCCGACTTTCTCGAATTGGGCGAATTGCTGGCCCATGATGCCCTTAACCGCAATGAAAGTTGTGGCGGCCATTTCCGTGAAGAATACCAGACCGAAGAAGGAGAATGCAAACGCAACGATGAAGATTACAAGTATGTAGCCGCCTGGGAATATCTTTCCGAAGGTCAATTCAGGTTGCATAAGGAAGATCTGGCGTATGAGGAGATAGAAGTCAAGCAGAGAGTGTACAAATAAATGATGAATGACAAGTGACAAATGACGAATGACGATTTACGATTTACGATTTTAATAGCATAGATATATGAAACTTACGCTGAAGATCTGGAGGCAAAAGGATGCTAAATCCTCGGGTAAATTTGTTACATACTCCCTTGATCAAATTTCTCCGAATTGTTCTTTCCTCGAGATGCTGGATATTCTCAACGAACAACTTATTCAGAAAAACGAAGAGCCGGTGGTATTTGACCACGATTGCCGGGAAGGTATCTGCGGCATGTGCAGCTTGTACATCAACGGTCGTCCCCACGGCCCTGATGATGCAGTAACGGCCTGTCAGCTCCATATGCGAAAATTCAAAGATGGCGATACCATCGTTATTGAACCATGGCGTGCCAAACCATTTCCGGTAATCAAAGACCTGATGGTTGACCGGTCGGCCTTTGATAAAATTATCCAGGAAGGCGGTTACGTTTCAGTGAATACGGGTGGCGCTGCCGAAGCCAACAACATCCTGGTGGGCAAGGAATATTCAGAACTTGCCATGGATGCCGCCGCATGCATTGGTTGTGGCGCGTGTGTTGCCGCTTGTAAAAATGCTTCCGCCATGCTTTTCGTTTCAGCCAAGATCTCCCAGTTTGCCCTGTTACCCCAGGGTCAGGTCGAAGCCAAGCAGCGTGTAAAAAAGATGGTCAGGATGATGGACGAACTTGGTTTTGGCAATTGCACCAACACCTATGCCTGCGAAGCAGAATGTCCGAAACTGATCTCCCGTTCGAACATTGCCCGGATGAACCGGGAGTTCATGTGTGCCAAGGTGATCTGATTAAATCAGACGCTATAAGTTGTAGATGAGGTGTCTCCTCCCCTGCCTGTCCAGTT
>JBAXFM010000135.1:0-13195 GCA_037139855.1 Bacteroidota bacterium | reverse complement strand
TGGCATTGAACATGACCCCTGGGGTTTACCTCTACAAGATCATTTTCGACAGCGCCACTGACACTTATATGAAGGTGAATAAAATGGTGTTTACACGGTAACTTCTTGCCGACGGACAGTTTAAATATTGTCCGTGCCATATCAACCCGGGAGGTTCGGTCAAGCAATGACCAGCCTCCCGGTTTTTTTTTATGATGCACAAAAAAAAATCGTCCATTCCCGGAAAAGTGTTTTATTTTTGGACTGCATAAAGCGTTTCCCTATGACTGCCATACAAAATGCCCTCGACCCAAAGAAGTATTACTTTATCGATACCTCATTTAACCTGTTGATGAAGCGACGGATTTATCAGATTCTTCTCATCTCAAGTACTTATGATTCATTTATGCTGGAAGAAGATGGACGTATCGATGAAACCATCTTTATGGAGTATGTGTCATTGAACTTGCGCTATCCGCCACAATTCATAAAAGTAACCTCCGAGGAGGAGGCATTTGAGGTTCTGGAAGATAAGCGGATTGAATTGGTTATCTCCATGCTCAACATTGAGAAAACTGACACTTTCGACATTGCCATGCGAATTAAAAAGCAGTATCCCCGTATTCCAATCGTGGTGTTGACGCCATTTTCACGCGAGGTAAATCTAAAACTGGCAGAAAAGGACCTGAGCGCGATCGATTATGTGTTCTGCTGGCTTGGTAACGCCGGAATTCTGCTTGCCATCATCAAACTGATTGAGGATAAGATGAACATCGATCAGGATGTGCTTCAGGGTGTTCAGGCTATTCTGCTGGTCGAAGATTCCATTCGGTTTTACTCCTCTTACCTGCCTAATATCTATAAAATCCTGCTCAAACAGTCAAAAACCTTCATGGCCGAAGGATTGAATGAACACAACAAGATGCTTCGGATGCGGGGCAGGACAAAAATCCTGCTGGCTACAAATTATGAAGAGGCGATAACAATGTGGGAAAAATACAAAGGAAACCTCCTTGGCATCATCACAGATATTTCGTTTATGAGGGCAGGGGAGACCGATAAAACTGCCGGAATCAAGTTTGTGGAACAGGTTCGGGCCGGGGATGAATATATGCCGATCCTGTTTCAATCAACCGATATCGAATATGAATCCCTGGCTCATGAAATGAAAGTCGGGTTTCTGAATAAAAACTCAAAAACATTATCCATTGAACTGCGGAATTACATCACTGAATATTTTTCGTTCGGTGATTTTATCTTCATTGATCCAAAAAACGGCCGCGAAATTACCCGGGCCGTAGATTTGAAATCGCTGCAGGATAAGATTTTTGAAATTCCGGATGATTCGCTGCTTTATCACATGCAACGAAACCATTTCTCGAAATGGCTCAATGCCCGCGCCCTTTTTCCAATCGCTGAGATGTTCAGGGAAGTGTCGGTTACCGTGTTTGCCAATGACATGGATGAGGCTAAAAGATACCTGTTCGATGCCATCACTGCCTTCCGGATAAACAAAGCCAAAGGGGTTATTGCCGACTTCGACCGTGACCGTTACGACGAATACCTGCAATTTGCTCGGATTGGCGAAGGATCCATTGGCGGTAAAGCGAGGGGACTGGCTTTTCTCGATTCGCTGATCAAACGCAATCGCCTTACCGACCATTATGAAGATGTTATCATCTCCATCCCCCGCACCGTGGTAATCGGCACCGATATTTTTGATGAGTTCATGGAGGAAAACAACCTGTTCGAGTTTGCCTTATCCGACCGGAGTGATAAGGAAATTCTGACCAGGTTTGTTAAGTCAAGACTGCCATTCCGAATACACGAAGATTTATACCGTTTCATCTCCTGTATCAACAATCCGATAGCCATCAGGTCGTCGAGTTTGCTGGAAGATTCGCATTATCAGCCATTCGCCGGGATATATTCTACCTACATGATCCCGAACATCAAGTTCAACGAACGGGTGATGATCGATAAACTCAGCGAGGCCATTAAAAGTGTTTATGCTTCGGCGTACTATAAAGATAGTAAATCATATATGGCGGCCACGCTCAATATGATCGATGAGGAAAAAATGGCCATCGTTTTGCAGGAGGTCACCGGACAACAGTATGGCGACCGTTTTTACCCGGTCATCTCAGGGGTGGCGCGGTCGATCAATTATTATCCTCTGGCCCCGGAAAAACCCGGTGACGGAATTGCGAACATCGCTTTTGGATTGGGAAAATACATTGTTGATGGCGGAGACGGGATCAGGTTTTCGCCGAAATATCCGAAAAAAATACTACAGCTTTCCAGCCCTCAATTGGCGCTGACCGATACGCAGAAATTCTTTTATGCACTTGACCTTCGCCCGGAAAGTTTTTCACCAGACACAGACGACACCATCAACCTGATGAAACTTCGCATCAGGGATGCCGAAAATGACCATGCACTGAAACTTGTGGCTTCCACGTACGATTACGAAAGTGATCAGCTTAAAGACGGGACACTTGCAAATGGAAAGCGGCTCATCACGTTTTCACAGTTGCTCGAGCATGACACTTTTCCACTGGCTGCTATTTTAAAACAAGTGCTTGAGATTGGGCAGCGTGAAATGAACAAACCGATTGAAATCGAATTTGCAGTCAATCTCGACATGCCCAAGGGTCAACCGAAGGTTTTTAGCCTGCTGCAAATCCGGCCCATCGCCAGCCAGGACGAAAGTATGAACCTCAAGCCTGAAAACGTTAGCAACGACCATACCCTGCTGGTTTCAAACACCTCCCTTGGAAACGGGATCATCAAGGGGATTTGTGATTTTGTATACGTAAAACCAGATATGTTCGATTCACTGAAGAGTTTTGAGATTGCAACGAGACTTGGCAATCTTAACGATAAGTTCCTTCAGGAAAAGAAATACTATGTGCTGGTTGGCCCGGGCCGCTGGGGCTCAAACGACCCTTCGCGCGGCGTCCCTGTAAAATGGCCGCAAATCAGCAATGCCCGCGTGATTGTGGAATCAGGACTAGACCACTACCGCATCGATCCCAGCCAGGGGACCCATTTTTTTCAGAATCTCACTTCATTCCGTGTCGGTTATTTTACCATCAACCCATTCATTCATGACGGTTTTTACAACATCGAATTCCTCAACAGCCAGCCAGCATTTTTTGAAGATGAATACCTCCGCCACGTGCGGTTCGAAAAACCGATGCGCATTGAACTTGACGGGAAGAAGAATTTTGGGGTGGTTTATAAACCGTAAAAGGCAAATTCAAATTCAAATGTCAAATGTCAAATGTCAAATGTCAAATGTTAAAATTGGATGTAGATTGGGTTTGATGAGCCCAGGGTTTTGAAGTAAACGATGATGGAAATCATTGTGATGGCAATGATCGCTTTCCATGGCCATTCGAGAAGAATAAGTTTTTCACGAATTTTCAGGTGAACAATTTCCGGGGTAAAATGAAGGGTATATCCCAGCATGATCATGAGCAGAACCGGGTAGTAAGCAACAATGAATGTCGGAAATCCCCGGGCATAAAAGTTGCCTGTGATCTGGGAAAAAACAGCAAAACTTTCTTCGGGCGTGCTCATCCTGAAGAAAACCCAGGCCATGGTCACAAACGAAAAGGTAAGCATGATCCCGGTGATCCTGTTGACTCTTTTAAACACAGGTCCTTTTCCTTTTTTTAACGTTCGGGTGGCGTAACTCCATGACCTTTGAATGGCCAGCGCCAGTCCATGCATCAGTCCCCACAGCAGGAAATTCCATCGGATGCCGTGCCATAAACCACAAATCGTGAAAGTAACCAGCGCTGCAATGTTAAAAATCACGATATCGGTGCGTAAATACCTGTGTGAAAAGAGATACTCCTGCTTCATGAGCCGGGATAATCTGAAGGCTAGGGGCAGGAAAATATAGTCTCTCAGCCAGTTTGACAGGGAAATATGCCAACGGCGCCAGAATTCCCCGATGCTTTCTGATCGGTAAGGGAAATTGAAATTGAGCTGGATGTTGAAGCCCATCCAACGGGCAATGCCGCGGGCCATGTCGGTGTAACCACTGAAATCGCAATAGATTACAAGGGAATATCCCAGAATGGCAGCCAGATTTTCCATTCCGGTATATCGTTCGGGTGTGCTGAAAATCTGAGAAACCAGATGAAGGTTCACATAATCGCCGATCACCATTTTTTTAAAGGCACCTGAAAGGATAAGGGAGAATCCTTCAGTCACATCCTCCTTCGACAACCTGAACCGTTGCGACAACTGCGGAAGAAAGTTCTTTGCCCGTTCAATCGGCCCCATCTGAACGATTGGAAAAAAAGTAATATAGGTGAGATATCGTGTTAATGAACGTTCAGGCAGGAGTACTCTTTTTTTTACATCAATGATATAACTGAGATTGGCAAAAGTGTAAAATGAAAGTCCGGCCGGAAAAACGAAGGCCGCTATGTTCCACTCCATATTTTCGAATAAAGCTGCCATCCGGTGAAAGGAAGGCGTGTACTTGAAAAGTACCAGCAGTGTGAGGTTCACGAGTATCCCGGTCAACAATAAAAAGGCGCGCTGGCGGTTGCCTTGCAATCTATCCAGTGTGAGTGCGATCAGGTAATTCATGGTTCCGGCCGCAAGGATCACCACCATGAATGCCCCAGAGCATTTGTAGTAAAACCATAATGAGAAAAGAAGAATGATCAGGGTCCGGCTTCGCGGGGTGCGACCCAGTGGAATACTGACCAGGAAAAACAGCACGAAAAACAATATGAAAAACGGTCCGGTGAAGAAAAACGGATTACCGGGATCATACAGGATTGATTTTATGATCCAATTTATAAAACCGTAGAAAATGTCGGCAAAGTTTATCATGGTGAGTTCTGAGGAGGATATTTACCTGTTAACTACGGTTTTATATCGTTGGTAGTTTTCAATGATTGCTTCCCGAAGCAACACGCCTTCAATGCCATAGCCTTTTGAAGAAAAATGAACATACCGGCGGTCTGTCAGCCCTTTCGCTTTCCATTTCGACATTCCATCCTTGCCCCCCATGATGGTATACCAATCCCATAAAGTCATCCCGTTTGATGCTGCATATTGACGAAGTACATTACTCACCGTATCGGCAACGGGATTTGGTTTATAACTGGTCCGCCGCTTTTTTCTGGTGGATTTATAAATACCCGGAGGTGTGGTCAGCAATACTGCCGCTTTGTTTCCTGTTTGGCGTATCTGCTGAAAAAGCAGGTTCATCCCGGCCCGGAATGTATCGGAAGAGTATGCTTTTACGCCAAAAGCTTCATTGGTGCCCAGAGAAAAGATCAGCAGATCGGGGTGAAGCATCGCCAATTGTGATACAAAGTGTTCGGATTCAAGATAGCTGGTATACATGGCCCCGTTCACGCCGATGGTATGTACGATCACTCCCGGCCTGTCAGATTCCAGGCTCATACCATAAAATGTAACCGATGTTTGTGATTCTTTTAATTGGTTCGCGCTGATACGGATCTTCTGTGGCTGATCGTCAAGGAGAAAGGATGTCTGGTACGACCATGATGAATCCAGAACAGGGTAGGAGTGGCCGTTCATGTCATTGCTCACAGAAAAGGTGTAGCAGGTATCCCTGTTTGCATGAAAAATCCTGAGGCGGGCAGTCGTATCTCCGGGGGTGATGAATGAGGTGGTAAATTCAATGGTAAAGGAGGCAGACGGGCGTGCAGACCACAGCGTAAATCCTGCGATTCCGGTTGGCAACGGACGCTTCAGGGTAGCATTTCTGCCTGAAATCCAGGGGGTGTCGCAATGAGAAATGTATCCTGCGGGACCATTCGATTTGGCAAGCCGGTAAGGAAACATCAAACCCCGTCCTGCATACCCGAATGTTGACTGCAACCATTCGCGCAAGGGTTGTGTGACAATTCCCGGCTGAATATGCGAGTCTCCGATATGAACAACCACAGCCTGCTCATTGCTGCCGTTTTTGATCCGCTCTAATTTTTCAAAGAACGCCCCCAATGACGCTGTATCGCCGGTGATATTGTTTTTCTGAAGGTTCAGAAAGGGATACAGAAGTTTAAGCGAATCAAATTGAGGAGGGTTTTCCTGAATAAATGTGGTATCCTGTCCCGATGCCAGAAAGGGTATCAGCAGGATGATTGCAACAGAAATATACTGAGAAATTGTCATAAGGCGGGAAAGGAAGATTTTGCAAAAGTAAGGGAATCCGGCTTCTGAAGATACCGTTCATAACCTTTCATAAGATAATCATAAACCAGTGATGCGATTTTTGCGGCCCCGGCCCCATTCGGGTGGGTATAATCTTCGCCGGCCATTTTCGGATGACCTTCAACCCATTTTTTCATGCTGTTGGCGCCTCCCATTGCTTCATACAGGTTAAAAAATGCGACCTGCTCTTTAGCGGCCACCCTTTGTTGAAGGCGGATAAATCCGGGCAGGGCTGCCGGTGTCTGGTATTCACCTAAGATAAGTGCGCTTCGGTCGGGCATGCTGATCATGAGAATAGAAATTCCCGGAGAAGATTGTTTTATATGTCTGATCACGTTCTCCATGGCCTTTTCATACCAGGTATAATCCTCTACCCCGGGAGTAAATACATTTAGTCCGTAATGAAGAATCAGCAGTTTATTCCTGAGGATGGTGTTGAATCCTGAAAATAATTCCGGCGGGATTGTATTCAGCGGAAGACCGGAATTTCCACGGAAAGCATAATTGTCAACATAAACGCCCGGGCCATTTTCAAAATTCACACCATAAAATACGCCGGGCGAGGCGCTTGTAACATCGAGCTCGAACACTGAAAACGCTGTATCGATTGATACGGTGAAAGAGGATACAGGGGCAGAAGGCTCCAGGGATAAAATTTTAGAAACCGTATCGGTAAGCACTTTCAGTGTGATGTTGTTTTTTCCACCATACAGGATTTCCGCATGGTGAAACGGACCATAACCGGGAGCCGACTCATATTTTGCCTCGGAGCCTTCTTCGGAAATATAGACATAACCTGATATGCCGGGCGATACTCCTGCGGAACTGCCGGAATGGACGAATGAAAAGATTTTCCAGCTGTCGTTGAAACTCTGCTTTACCGTGGTCCTGAATCCGGGCAGGGGAGTGGTAACAGGGATAAAACCGAGGCCATTGCCGCCGAATCTCCGCTGCATCGAACGCCTCAATGGCTGTGTAATCAGGTCGCCTTCGATCATGGAATCACCAAAATAGGCGATGTGGAGCAGGGTATGATCGGCCTGAACGCGCTGAATTGACTGATAAAATAGTTCCAGACCGGTAAAAGTGCTGGATATCGTATCCCGGTCGGTGAGGATGGCCTGAAGCGAGTCAGATTTAACAGTGTCCGGGGGATTTTTATTTGGCTGAGTGACGGGTAAAGATTTAGGGGTCATTGCCACCGGATGTTTCTCAGGAAAAACATGCATCACACCCACAGCCATGAAAAGGAGAAAAATCCCGGCCACCATCAGGATCATCAGAGGTTCGTAATTACGTTGTTCCATAGCAGGGTAGGGGGGTAGGTAACTTTCAGGGTGGCAAAGGTATTGTTTTAAAAATTATCCAAAGAATCCGGGTTCGAGATTTTTTTAATATGACCATCCTGTTACGTACCTGATTTTTCCTTACTCTGCGGTCCTATGCGTCTTCTTTGCGTACTCTGCGGTAAAAAAAATGCTTAACCGCAGAGAACCGCTGAGTTTTTACGCAGAGAGCCGCAAAGTGAATACCCATTCAAAATGTTTGCAGTCTTAACAATAACCATATTCATTTCTCTCACAGGCACTCAACCGGATAGCCATATTTTTTAATAACTTTGGGAGTTGAAAGGAAAAACTCAGATGCAACAGGAAGACTATATCAAACGACAAATCGATCAGCTTGGGCGTGCCCTGGGTAAAATACTTGCAGATTTGCTTGGATCAGGTTCAGGGGGGCACTCTTTTGATGGGATGGAGGCTGCCGACCATGCTTTGAAAGGTGAGTTAGGGATGGATTTAAAAGATTTGACTGTGATCCCAATGGAAATATTTATTCAAACCCTTCAGGAAAACACGAAGTTCAGCCTTGACAACCTGGACAAGCTTGCTGAGATTTTTTTCCTGCTGGCAGAGGAATATGATGTGCGGGGAAAAGACCCAGAAGAGAAGCGAAACTTTTATGAGCGGTCATTGGCCATATACAACCATTTAGACAATACCAGTTTAACCTACTCCTTCGACAGACATAAGCGAATGGAGGAAATAAAAAGGGCATTATAACCTCGTTTCTCCGGGAAAGTCATGGAATTGCAAGGGAGTGATGATGTTTCGTTGCCGGCATGGGGGTATGTAGTGCTGTGCCAGGGAAGATAATAGCAATTTAAATGGCTAATGTCGAAAATTTTCGTTTATTTTGTTATGAAATTGGTTTGAACGCTATCGACCATTTGAATAGCCTATTGCTGTAACGAGACTTTAAAAACAACCACAATATGAAGCAGAATTTACTAGTAATAATTCTGATTTTATCAGCATTTTGGAATACCAGCGGTTATGCGCAAACGCTGTACTCCTCTTCTCCCACCAATTCCTATTGCCAGGGTACCACCGGTGTTACATTTCGTGTTGAGAATACGGTCGCGGGGAATTCATATATTCTACAGCAATTAATATCAAGTGTTTGGACTGGAATAGACACCATTCATAACGCTGTTGCGCCAATTGATTATTTCCAGCCACAGTGTTTATCCGGTTCATACCGGTTAAAATCCACCACATCAACAATCATCATCACACAAACCAACTTACCGGAAAATCTGTTTACTGTAACCGTCAGTATTGCCACCGGAGGTAAACTTACCACCACAGGGGCTGGCTACTGTGTCGGCTCTACCATTTATCCTTCCATCGGTTTAAGCGGAAGCCAATCTGGAATTCTTTACAAATTGTACAAGGATGGTAATTATTATTTTCGGCAACATACAGGAACAGTTACAGGTGGACCATTTCTATTTTTACCGGCTGTTTCAGATTCAGGAACTTATACGGTAATAGCTGAAAGAAACGGATGTACACGCAGCATGGATGGAAGTAAAACCATTGTTATTTTTCCTGTGCCAACGGTCACTTTTACCCCAACATTTTTAGGCCCACCAGATAATTGTGGAGCAGTCACATTTACACCTTCCATATCCTATCCTCCGCCTCCGCCATTAAACACTGCGTCGAGCTGGTCTTACAACTGGTCGTTTGGGACAACGAGCAATCCCCCAACCTCTACATTGATAAACCCAACCTGTCAATTTCCGGCGTATGGCATTAATACCCAAAGTTTTTCGGTATCTATGCTGGTAACCGATAACAATGGTTGTTCCGACACTTTTACCGATAATGTTATCGTTCAGCAGCGACCGGATGCACGAATCGATGCAAGTTTTTGGAATAATTGCAACTCATCTCCAACTGCAAATTTCATACTCACCATTGTCAATAAAACGACAACTCCCGGATCAAATACAGGATATTTAATTGATTGGGATGATCCGGATTCGCTAACTCTTGGAGGTGTTTATTATACTCCTGCTCAGTTTCCGTTCGATGGCTTAAAGACTCATGTTTATACCAGAAAAGGAAGTTTTCACTTGAAGGTGACTGCCATAGGTCCGGCTTCTACAGGATGCAATGACACAAAAATTTATCCCGTATTCAATGGGTCAACCCCAACAGGTGGAATTACCTATGCATCGGGAATTCTCGAAGGTTGCAGTCCTCATGAAATTACTTTTTGGTTAAGCGGAGATGCCCAGGACAATGCCCCGACAACCTACTACTTCTTTAATTTTGGCGATGGTACGCCTGATACTACGTTTACACAGGAAACCATGCCACCGATGAATTCAGATGGTAAATACCATATCTCCCATATTTATCAGTCTGTTTCCTGTGGTCAACCCGGACAATCATTTACCCTGACCCATTATATTGAAAATCCGTGTTCCAGGATTCCCAACGATGTTGGCGGGATAAAAATTTCGGAAAAATCATTTTCTGATTTTTTAAGAACAGAATTTCCGTTGGAACCGATTTATGTATGTGAAGATGTGCCACGGGTTTACACCAACGAAACCCATCCGGGATGTATTATTTACGGTGGTTCAGTTTACAATACAACCACCTATTCCTGGGACTTTTTTAATGACGGAACCATTGAAAGTACTGTTGCGAGTCCCACCTTCACCTTCCCGGATCCGGGTCTCTTCGAAATAAAACTGACATCATTTACCGGACAGTCCATCCCGGGAAATTGCGGCGATAGTCCTTTGGTTCGGCCTGTGTGTGTGCAGGCAACACCGGTTTCGTCATTTACAATGCCCGGTACCTTGTGCGTGAACAATGCATTTACACCGGTTAACAACAGTTATGTCGGGCCGCCATGTGCTGTGCCGCATTACCAATGGACGATCACCCCAAATTCAGGATATGTTTACGAGAATGGCACGAATAGTACCAGTTTTCAGCCAACACTAAATTTCACGCAGGCAGGTGTTTACACGATACGGCTCACTGTTGCAGTTTTCTCCGGCAATGTATCATGCAATAGCACTTTTCATGAAGAAACCATATCCATCGTGGGCACGCCATCCATTGCCATTACCCCTGATACAGTAAAACTTTGTGGCCCGGGAGTCATCGGTAATCTCAGCAGTATTGTCACGTATAACGCAAATCTGGGAACCATCACCAATTATTTGTGGGCAGTTTCACCATCCGGTCCGGTCATTTCTGATCCAACCATTCAATATCCAACGGTCACAATCCCGGATGATATTACGCAAAATTATTCCCTTACCGTTACCGTTACCAATGAATGTGGTGTTTCCACCTCTATTCCTTTGATAATCAATGTTACCCAAACCATTACCAACAACGCCATCAGTTATACACCAACTCCACCGGCAAGTTTGGTTGTATGCAGCGGGATGACATTAAGTGCCCTGATCGTGGGCAACGTCCCATCGGGAGGCAATGGAGTATTTACTTACAAATGGTACATACAGGAAGGCGGCGGACCCTGGAATGAGCTGGCGGGGAAAATCGGCAGAGATCTCAATTACACACTTCCACTCACCGCCGACCCTACAAAATTCAAACGCAAGGCTACATCAGGTAACTGCTTTCTTGAATCTGATGCAATTGTTTTAACCGTGACTCCCGGTATTCAAACCAATACGATATCGTCGCCCCAAAGCATTTGCAGCGGAACGGTTCCCTCTTCATTCACCGGTTCAACACCAACGCAAGGCAGTGGCACTTACACGTATAAATGGCAGCAAAGCAATGATGCTCCACTTTTCGTTACATGGGTGGATTCCCCGGTACCCAATGATGGGATTCATTACATCCAGGGAGCATTGTCTCAGACCACAAGATATCGGAGAATTGTATATTCAGGGGTGTGTGAATTGACAAGCAATGTAATTGAGGTAACCGTAAATCCAATCCCCTCTGTTACAAGCGCTACTGCAAAAACAATCTGTTCGGGTAGTGCTGTTAATTATCAAATTATCAGCACCTTGCCTGGAACGCTCTACCAATGGATCGTAAATGACCTCTCCGGCGGCGACATCACTGGTTATAATAATTATACCGGAGGGCCACTATCCTTGATCAGCGACATTCTTGTAAATAATTCTGCAGTTCCGAAAGATATTCAATATGTTATCACCCCTACAGCCACCTCTGTACCTCCTTGCCAGGGTAGCAGTTTTGTATTAACAGTCACGGTCAGGCCTGCATTTCAAAGTACGTACACGAACTCCACCATCAATGTTGGGATGTCTACCACCCTTGCCGGAACCATCAGCGGGGGTACTTCAGGTTATACCTATTTATGGCAACCTGATACCGAACTTAAACCCGGTAATTCAACTTTGCCAAATCCGGAAACGGTTTTATTATATGCTCAGCAAAATTATACGCTTACGGTTACAGATGCAGCAAGTTGTACGTTCGTTCAGCAAGTTACTGTCAATACATCGGGAACCTTGCTTGCGGTGGCATTGTCTGCTTTGCCGGGTCAGATAGTTTGTGAAGGTGACACGATCATCATTACTGCAACTGCCACCGGTGGTAGCGGGAATAATACTTTCACCTGGGGCGGACTTCCTCCCGGAACAATTTATCTGCAACCATGGAAAGTCAAATTTGTTCCTGCATTAATAGGGATCAATAATTATACAGTTGATGTATATGATGGCTTCACAACTGACAGTGCAAATATTTCTATTACCGTTAACGAAATACCTTCCGTCACCAGTGTTTTACTAAAGCAAATCTGCTCTGGCGAGGATATTGATTATACACCCACGTCGAATATTGCAGGAACAAAGTTCAACTGGTCGCGAAGTGCGAATGTTTGTATTACGGCTTCACCGGCAGTGAACAACGGCACTGTGCTTCCCAATGCCCCCATCAGCAGCTATCTTTCAAACATCTGCCATACGGTTGAAACGGTCAATTATACCATCACTCCCATTGGCCCTGCCCCCACAAACTGTATGGGTACTCCCGTAACACTTGTGGTAAATGTTGAACCCGTTGCATCTATCGTAAGTCCTGCTGTAAATTCTCAGACAGTCGTATCCGGATTCCCGACTACAGCCGTAACCTTTACCTCTGATGTTGCAGCAGCAGGCATTCATTGGAAATATCAAAGCGCTACTTGTGCGGGGTTTGTTTCCGGTTATTCCCTGGAAGGCTATACTTCTACAATTCCGGTAGACACAATTATTTTATCTCCTGGCGCTCCTGCAACTTGTACTGTAACTTACCAGGTGGTGCCTTATGTGATGATTGCGATTGGTGATACCTGTTGGGGGAATCCACATACCTATAGTTATATTATTAAAAGCGAGCCAATTAAGTATGATATAATTTGTCCGGCCCCCATTTGTCAGGGTCAAACGGCAACAATCTCATTGAGCTACTCTGATGTTGGTATCAATTACATGTTGTATCGGAATGGAACAGCTCAAACACCCTTCAAGCCAGGTATCGATGGTCAACTGGATTGGGCAGGCATAGGTGTCGCCGGATTGTATACCATCAAAGCAACCAACCCCACCAACGGTGTTTCGGTTTTCATGAATAACCCATGTGATATGGTTGTCAACCCCCTCCCCCTTGCCTACATGCTTGTCCCCCAGGGCGACACCTGTTAT
>JBAXFM010000134.1:0-13248 GCA_037139855.1 Bacteroidota bacterium | reverse complement strand
AATGACTTCTTTCATACCTTACAATTCTACGATGTTAACTTCATCAACATAATCTTTGCGAAGCGGATGGCCAACCCAGCCTTCTTCGAGGAAGAACCTGCGAAGGTCGGGATGGTTATTGAACCGGATACCCATCAGGTCGTAGGCTTCCCGTTCATGCAACTCGGCAGTTCTCCAGATATCACACACCGTATCAACAGCGCCATTTACGCGATCTTCGGTGCGAACCTTGAGCACCAGCTGATGTCTATGGGTGGTTGATTCGAGGTGGTACACCACTTCAAGGAACTTCACCATGTCGACTGCACTCAGGCAGAATAGGTAATCAAAAGCCAGATCAACCTCAGACTTTAGCCTGAAGCTCAGGTCGTGCATCTTTGCCGGCGGGATGATGAAGGTGAGAAATTGCTTGTTCTCCTGGAATTCTGCGTCGGGAACCAGACCCAGAATGCGCTCCTTCAATGTTGCGTTGTCCATCTTGGGAAATTATCTATTTTAATTCTTGGGTTTTTTTCGGATGTGCCATTGATTCCAGCTTGATCTTGCGCTGAAGCTGCATCACACCGTAAAGCAGTGATTCAGGACGGGGCGGGCAGCCGGGAATATATACATCCACAGGGATTACATGGTCAACGCCACGTACCACATGATAGGAATTATAGAAAAACGGACCACCGGAAACCGCGCAGGCGCCCATGGCGATGACATATTTGGGGTCCGACATCTGGTCGTACAACCGCTTGAGTACCGGAGCCATTTTGTTCACAATAGTACCGGCCACCACAATTACATCGGCCTGACGGGGAGAGGCGCGGTACACTTCGATCCCAAAACGGGAAAAGTCATGACGTGAAGCGCCTGTAGCCATCATTTCGATGCCACAACAACTGGTTGCAAAAGTAAGCGGCCACAGGGAGTTCGAACGTCCCCAGTCCATAACGGCATCAAGCGTGGTCATGAGGATATTGCCACCAGACTCTTTAAACAGATCAAGTGTTTCATTGTCGCGGAAATCCGCATCTTTCATGTTTTTTATTCCCATTTCAAAGCTCCTTTCTTCCAGGCATATAACAGGCCAAGTCCCAATACGAAAAAGAAAATGACGATTTCGATGAAGGCGGTCATTCCCAATTCTTTCATCACCACGGCCCACGGAAAGATGAATACACTTTCAACATCGAACACCAGAAAGATGATGGCGAACAAATAATATCCAACATTGAATTGCAGCCAGGTAAGTCCCTCTGTAGGGATTCCGCACTCATATGGTTCGGCCTTTTGGGGGTTGGTGGAATTAGGCGCTGCGAAATGGGCAAAAACGATGGCGAACCCCACCAGAAAGGCCCCAACGATGAAAAACAGGATCAGACTTTCAGCACTCATAGTGAATCTTTTAACAGATATGGCGGCAAAGTTAAAAATTAATCTGAAATAACCTAACCGCATATAGGTTAAAACATATCCATCAAGTTTTTATTTATTTGATAACGTGAGTTATACGATATAGGGACTGTAATATATCAAAGGTGGGGTTGATATTTATCAATGCAAACACCGGCCTACCCCTGGAATGGAAGGGGGATCAGGTCCCTCCCTTTTTGGGGAGGGATTTAGGGTGGGGGCTGACAGAAAAAATCCTCATAATAGAAAAAACCACATAAATAATTTTACATATGCGTAAATATTATCTTATATTTGTTTTTGTTTTTACACACACGTAAAATGAGCCAATACAAAAAATATTTACCGGAAGTCATAATTAACAGACCCTATTATCTAAAAAAAGCGCTTGCTTTCAAAGATTCAGGACTGATCAAATTGTTTCTCGGGCAACGCAGGGTGGGAAAAAGTTACATGCTTTTTCAAGTGATGAAAGAGCTTCAAAAACAAAATGAGCATGTAAACCTGGTATATATCAACAAGGAACATCCCGATTTTCAAATGCTAAATGATGAAAAATCGTTTTTTGATTACGTTGCCCCTCTGAAAAAAAACGGAGAAAATCATCTGTTTTTCGATGAAGTTCAGGAGGTTGCAGGCTTTGTGAAAATTTTGCGTGGTTTGTTGGCCACCGGGGAATGGAATATCTGGTGTACTGACAGCAATGCCATTTTGCTTTCACAGGATGTTGCGGGTCTTTTAAGCGGCAGGGTGATTACGCAGGAAATCCATCCCCTGAATTATGGCGAATTTCTTCTTTTTCACAGGCTCGGTGATGACCGTCAGTCACTTGAAAAATACCTGCGTTATGGCGGTCTGCCTCATCTCATACGGCTCAATCTTGAAGATGATGTTGTATATGAGTATCTGAAAGGAATATATGCGACTATCCTTTTTAAAGATGTAGTGGCCCGTCATGGCATTAAAAACATCTATTTTCTTGAGCGGCTGGTATCATACTGTGCTGATACAACCGGGTCGTTATTGTCCGCTAAAAAAATCAGCGATTTTCTGATTTCGCAAAAAGTCAACATTGCACCGGTCAGGGTCTTGGAATATCTGCGGTTTCTGACTCATGCTTTTTTTCTTTCACGAATTCAAAGGTATGATTTGAAAGGGAAAAGAATTCTTGAGGTTGGGGAGAAATATTATTTTGCTGACCTTGGATTAAGAAATGCCATCATTGGTTTTAGAAACAACGACCTTTCTAAAATTTTGGAAAATGCAGTGATGTTACACATGCAATCGCAAGGTTTTCAAATCTATGTCGGAACGCTGGATCAGAAAGAAATAGATTTCATTTGCGAACGGAACCATGAGCGGATTTACATCCAGGCTGCATTGCGAATCACCGACGATGCTGTATTTAACCGGGAATTCGGGAATCTGAAATTGATAGAGGATAATTATCCAAAATATGTGGTTACGTTTGACGATTTCACAGGCAACACACATGAAGGCATTGTCCAGGTAAATCTGCTGGGATTTTTGAAAATTGATTTTTAATTACTTCAACCCAAACACCTCCTTCAACTCCTCATTCGACAGCTCCCCGATCCATTTTTCGCCGGAGGCAACGGTGAGGTTGGGAGGGTTAATTCAGCAGCGCGGAGTGATGAATGTAATAGTCGTCCTGATGATAAATGAACAGGCAGGTGCCTTTCTCAATGGTTTCAATAACAGGTTTGATCAAATCCGGTGGCAGGGAAGGACAACCGAAGCTTCGGCCAAGCCGGCCGGTTTTTCTGATAAAATTTTCTGTGGCGTAGGCTGCCCCGTGAATGATGATTTCCCGTTTGACTGCGTTGTCGTTGAAGCCTTTTTCAACCCCGTCTATGATGAGCGACAGCCCGACACTGGCGCCGGTTGCATGATTTTTTGTAATATAAAACCCCAGACTGCTTTTGCAGGAACCCGCAATGTTTGAGAAGTATTTTGCAAACTCCTCGCCGGTGTTTCTGCCATGAGCAACATATGTATTGAATAAAAGCAGCTTATTTTTCAAATCAATGACAAACATCCGCTTGTTTTTACTTGATTGCGAAAAGTCGATGATGGTTAAAATATTTGAATTCGGAAGCTGGCCAAGGCGCTCCAACTTATTATAGCCCTTCAGTGCAAGTTGAAACACCTCATTGGATAACCCTTTTGCCGACAAATTCAGCACAGAATAAATATCGCTTTTCCAGGAAAGGTCAGCAGCTGGTTTATCTGAACCTGCCCGGTTGATGACCGGAACCAGAATAAAAAAGAGGTACAGAAAGTGCTTTTTCATATTGCAAAGGTAAGAATATATTTATTAACCTGCATATTTGTAACTGACAGAAAGACTAAATGGTACATGACAAACGCCGGTATCGGTCGTTTTCGTACCTTTGCAAAATACTAATTTCAAAAGATGCTGAAAAAACTCATTATATTTATCCTGATTCTCCTTCCAGCCTGGTCCATCCGGGCACAGCGCACCGGATCACATTCAGTACCTGAACCTGCGTTGACAGTACAAAAGGGAATTAACAGAACCGACCTGATCGCTTTTGCAAAGCAATATCTGGGTACTCCCTATCACCGGGGCAGCGCTAATCCAAAAACGGGTTTTGATTGTTCCGGGTTCGTTTCCTATGTGTTTAAAAAATTCGATGTTTCGCTGCCCAGGAGTTCAAAACAATATAAACCACTTGGCACAGCCCTGAAACCGGAGGAATTTAAAGTTGGGGATATTATTGTGTTTTATGGCTTTAAAGACGCATCGCACATTGGCCATGTCGGCATTATCTGCGAAGCCAATGGTATGAAGTCGCGGTTTATTCATGCTTCATCGGGCAAGGCCCACAGGGTGACCATCAGCGACCTGGCCTCAGGTATGTACCATCGTAGGTTTTACAAATGCATTGATGTGGCAAATTAGTCGCCGGACTTGTTTTTATTTTTCAGCAATGAGCAACTGTGTGAGCCTTCCGTCCATCTGGTAAATGTCATCATAAAAATAAATTACTCCCTGATCATTCACCCAGGCCGTTAAATAGCCGATGTAGACCGGTATTTTTGTTTTTAAGGTACAGGAGCTCTCTTTTCCGGCATTCATGGCAGCATCGATTCTTTTAGGAGTCCAGGCCGGGTCATCCTTTAATATTTCAATGGCCAGGTCCCTTGGTTTTCCAACACGGATACAGCCATGGCTGAAGGCCCTGCGTTCTTGTGCAAAGAGGCTTTTTGCCGGCGTATCGTGCATATAAATATCGTTGGAGTTCGGAAAGATGAACTTGACAAGGCCCAGGGAGTTGTTTTTTCCCGGTTTCTGCCGCACCTGGCCATTGTTCCACTCCATATTGTGAGATTCCAGATAGTTTTTATTCTTTGCCATCCCCGGTTTGACCTCTTTGCTGATAATGCTTTGCGGCAAATTCCAATAGGGACTGAACACGATATAACTCAGCATCCCGCTGAAAATGACTGTTTTCGTTACATTTTTCCCGACAACCACCGGGGATTGGAGCGCAACCTGGCCATTTCGGACATAGGTCAGTTTAAATGAAGGAATATTGACCACGATATACTCCTTCGCTTTGGCAAAGTCGGGGGAGATCCACCGGCACCTCTCCATGTTCACAATGATCTTTTTGATTCGTTCACCAATCGGTACGTTCATTTCTTTGATGAGTTTCGGAGAGATTGACTTGTCGGGGTTGTAGCCGTTGCGAACCTGATATCTTTTTACCGCCTCTTCCAACGCACGATCATATTCATTGCTTCTGCTGTTTTGTTTAATATCACCGGTGATAAAAAGGCGTTCCCTGATCTGCTGAATCGCCTTTGCCGTATCGCCAGGCTTGTAGGCCTTTAACTTTGGGTCCAGATCAATCGGGTTCCAACCGCCGTTTTTCTCAATTTCCCGGTAACGTTGCAACACATTACGCAACTTGTAATACTGGCTGAATAAAGCGTTATCGTCTCTGGTAAGCAATTTCGGGTCCAGAAATGTTGAATCGAGTAACCCAGTGTATGAGAATTGCTTTCGGGGCAATAACCAGCCAAGGGCCACCGTGGTGTCTTCATCTATTCCTTTGTAAACCTTTTGAGCATAAAACAGATATAAGTTGGTGATCATCAGTTCGGTTTCCGTATTGTTCAGCGTGTTTTCAATGTCATTATCAAAAACCCCGTCAATTTTTTCCTGGTATGGAAATCTGCATGAAACACCTTCGTCTTTTATTTCTTTCTCTTTGTTGTAAAGAGATTGACCGAATTCCACTACCCCTTTATCGTCAAACCAGATATGATGGTAACGATGTTCGCGATACACCAGCATCACATCCTCCTTGTATTTGTTCAATTCCGGATAAGATTTATAAAAAGTAGTGACCATATTGCTGTCGAACGGAATGTTGTTCTTTTGGTTTAATGCGCCGTGCAGGAGACTCTCCGGAGCCTTCCGGTTGCGATCATTTTTACGATGACATGAACTATTGGCCAAAGAAAAAATAAGGCTGATGGTTAAAACCAGAAAAGGCCATTTCTGCATAAAAAATACTTGTTTAGTGTCTTGAATATGTCGGTTCATCAGGCAGCACTGATTTTAGATTTTTTAATAGACTTAAATACCTCAGATTTCTCGGACAAAGCTTCTTCTAAATCAAAATCATTCTGAAGACCCAACCAGAATTTTGCAGAATTGCCAAAATAATTACTAAGTCTTAAGGCCGTATCGGCCGTTATTCGTCGTCTTCCCTTGATAATTTCACTAATCCTGGTTTGAGGAATTTTAATATCGTTAGACAACCTGTAAGCAGAAATATTCATCGGGATCAAAAATTCTTCCAATAAAACTTCCCCGGGATGTATGTTTTCCAACTTTTCCATGTTTCTGTTATTTATGGTAATCCATAATTTCAACCTCATATGAATGCCCTGTATGCCATTTGAAAATAATCCGCCATTGATCGTTGATCCTGATACTATGATAATCTTTAAAGTCACCTGATAATTTTTCCAACCTGTTTGAAGGAGGAGTCCTCAGATCATATAATGTTGCAGAATTATTCAACATTCTAAGCTTCCTTCTTCCAACATTCTGAGTTTCAACTGGAAGTTTAACTGATCGGGTTCCGTCCCAAATATTCTCAGTCTCTTTTGACCCGAATGATTTTATCATACTATTGAATCACGATACTAACGCCAAAGGTAACTATTTTTTCAATAAAGCACAGGATGAAAATAAATTAATAACCCACGAGGTTTCCTTTTTCCACCACCATCTTTCTTACCACATCATATTTCCCTGCCCGAACCCGGTAATAATAAACCCCGGCAGGGAAACGGGTTACATTGAAGCGAACGCTGTTTATAACGACCCGGTTGATGCGGCATGGTTCTTCAGCAAGCAATGTCCCGGTGGAGTTATAGATACTTAGCATCAATGTGTTTCCCTGAAATTCAGGCAAGTCGAATTCGATGGTCGTCATGGAAGTACATGGATTGGGGTAGTTACGGATATTTATAGCTTCGTCAATCACTGTATGGTCAGGCATACCCATCCAGTAATTATTTGAAGAATACACCCCGCTGTTGGTGCAGCAAAAAATGGTGATACTGCTCATAATGGGGTTGACGCAGATCCTGTTGACGCATTTGTCCGGCAATCCCTGGTTGTAGAAGGTCAGCATTGACAAAACGGTATCATATTTTGCAATTCCGTCTGCCATAAAACCAACCAGCACATTGCCGACGGCATCAAACCCGACGGTATTAACATCACTGGTCCAATAACAAACATTCCAGTTCTGACCATAGTCAGTTGATTCGCGCAAACTTGCAGAATTGGAATTCGGAATTATACCATATAATTTGCCATTCGGGTGAAATGCAATACAGGTCAAAAAGTTTCCGTTTCCATTTGTATGGTTCCACGTTTTTCCGGTATCACTGGAGTTGTAGATGCATTGAAACTGAAAACCAGTCGTCAGCACGAAGTTGTTTTCACGAAAATCCATCGACTTTACCTGCTGGGAAATAAAAAACGGGACAGCGTTCCAGTCAGTACCATTGACAGATGTCATAAGCCCGTCGTACTTACTTCCGGCATAATATGTCTGATTTGTCGTACAATACTTGATAAACGTGGGAGACGCCACAAACTCCATCACAGTAAACTGGTGTGTAAATAAATTGAATTTATAGATCCCATCCGAAAAACTGCCATCTCCCATCACCAGCAAAATATCCGTATTGTCGAAGTAAATGGCTTCCCAGGCAGGCATTCCGCCATTGGAATAGGTATTCCAGGAAGCGCCGGGTCCGTCATTTACACAAATTCCGGCGGCGGTACAAATTACCGTGTAACCGGCTGAACCTCCATTGAAACAGATGTCATAGGTTTTAATTCCTGAAGGACCCATTAAAGTCCAGTTGTATCCAAACGCCAGACAGGGCATCAGGAACAGGAATAAAATGGTTTGTTTTTTCATGGGGCATGAATGGTTTTAATGTTACTTTTTTTGATTGATCACAATTGTACCAGTTGAAATCAATAATCTTTATGTTGTTACTCAATGACCCCTCCCCAGGCCCTCCCCTTCGAGGGGAGGGGGACCCTTTACCAGACGATGAAAAATGGTATTTCTAATGGTATGATTTCGATCATACAATCAAAATTATTGATCTACAACAATTTTCCTTGTAACCTCATAGTTTTCAGCATGAATGCGCATGAGATAAATTCCCGGGGCTAATGGCTTCAAATCAACGAGTAAACTTTCACCGGCTTGAAAATTCCTGTTGAAAATAGTTTTGCCCGTAACTTCAGAAACCGAAACAGTAACCGGGAAGCCAGTGTTTTCAGGTAACTTCAGGCTGAAAACACCCCCATTCGGATTCGGCATGACGACGATCGATTCTATCGCTCCATCACTTGTTCCACTGGGCTTTCCATCCTGGTTCACCACAACCGTTTGTGAAGCCAGCCATGGGGCCGCAATTGTGATAACGGCACTTCGGGAAGCCACAGAAGAATTGGTTGTATAAGTTGCGTGAATGACACCAATCCCTGCGCCGGATTCCGTTACCGAACACCAGGGTGCGTCGCTTAATGCGGTCCATCCTGTGGTTGCATCGATGTTGAATAAAACATTTCCCGATGGATAACCTACCTGATGCTGATCAGGGGAGGCGAAAAGGAATCCGTTTGTGGAAGTTTTCAGGATGGTCCCGTTGTTACCAGCCACATATCCTGTAAGATCATCCGTGAAAGTGATCGAATAGAGGTTCCAGGATGTGCCGCTAAGCATGGGGTTCCAGTTGGTTCCCCCGTTTGTGGTCCTCAGGATGGTCCCGTTCCATCCGGCAACATACCCGGTGTCAGGGCTTGTAAAAAATACCGCGCGGAAATTTATGTGCGAATCCAGGTATACTTCGCTCCAGTTGATTCCTGCATCTGTTGTCTTTTGAACCAGGCCAAAGTCACCAACCGCATAACCGGTGCTGGTTGTCGGAAAACAAACCGACCTCAGGGTGAACACGGTAGTACCATAGTTGTTATTGTTCCATGATGTCCCGCCATCGGTAGTTACCAGGATCCGCTGGCCCTCGCCGACAATATACCCGTTATTGACATTTGTGAACATGACGGCATACAGCCGATAATTGGTACCACTTGGTTGAGGCGACCATGTGGCACCGCCGTCATTGGTTTTAAGAATTGTACCATAGTCTCCAACCACATAGCCGGTTTGGTCGCTGATAAAAAAAACTGATGTCAGCATTCGGGTAGTTCCGGATGTCAAAGCGGTCCATGTTGCTCCGGCATCGGTGGTTTTCAGGATCGTTCCGCTGGCTCCCGCCGCATATCCTGTTTGAGAACCTGGAAAATGCACCCCGTAAAGGTGTTTTGTCGTCCCGCTGTTCAGGGCCAGCCAGTTGTTTCCACCATTGGTTGTCTTTAAGATGACACCGACTTCCCCTGCTGCATAGCCTGTATCGTGAGATGGGAAATAACAGGACCATAAATTATTGGAAGTAACAGCGTCAGAAATTACGGTCCAGGTGGATCCTGCGTTGGTTGTTTTAACAATGTTTCCGGAATAGGTTACCATGTATCCGGTATTGGACCCTGAAAAGGTAATGCATAACAGATCATCAGGTATGCCGGCACTCTGGGTAGTCCAGGTGGCGCCTCCATTGGTGGTTTTGACAATGGCTCCGGGATAGCCTGAGATATATCCGGTATTTGCATCAGTGAAGAAAACCGATTTATAATCGAGGGATGGCACGCCGGGAAGTATTGACCATGTGTTCCCGCCATCCAGGGTCTTGATGACGACTCCCGATTCTCCGGCGGCGTAACCGGTATTCACATCTGTAAAAAAGACAGCATAAAGGATGGTGGACACCGGGAGGCTGATCTGATTCCAGGTGATTCCGGCATTGATGGTTTTTAACAGCCAGTGATTGCTTCCAACGGCATAACCCGTGCTGGCGTCCGCAAAAAAAACAGACAACAGACCCAGGGAGTTCGGTGTAGTACCAATCCAGGTGGCACCGCCATTGACGGTTCTCATTAAAACATTTCCGGCCGCATAACCATGCAGAGCATCGGTAAAGAACACCGAATACAAATCGCCGGTCGTACCGCTCGCCTGTGCATGCCAGCTGGCGCCACCATCCAGGGTTCGGATGATTGTACCCGTATCGCCCACCGCCCAACCTGTATCCGGGTTCACGAAATAAACTGATCGCAGGTTTTTAACGGTCGTCGACAAAGCATTCCAGGTAGCGCCGGCATCGGTGGTTTTTACGATGATTCCGCTATATCCAACCGCAAAACCAGTAACGTCAGATGGAAAGCAAACAGAAGTAAGCGCATTCCCCTGTGGTTTCGGGTTCTGCCATTGCCATTGTGAATAGGCCGGGAGGGAAATGCAAAGCGTATACAGCATAAGAAAAAAATACTTATAGATCATAGTTGGCGGCATATGGATAAATATTAAGCGAGTATGTTACAATTCCAGTTCATTCAACTATAATATCTGTGCTTTGCAAGGTAGAAATGCATTTCCTGTTGTAGATTGTTTTTGTGATTAATGCGTACAATTTGTCTAATCTTCCGGCGATAAGTTTGGTGTTTTCCGATTCATTGTTGCAATAAGAATGAGAATCAAAGATTATTTCATGCTGCTCTTCATTTTTCAGGATTGTAATATGAATCCGGTTTCCCGGTACAACGTTTACAGGGCAGGCAAGTTTGAAAAATTTCGGAAGAGTATCCAGTGACAAGATCAGATAATATTTTTGAATCCATTCCAATTCCCATTTATTTAAACTGAATGAAATATTCCTGGTTTCATTCAAATACGTTCTGGTGAATATTCCGGTTTTTGAGTTGTACTCATCAAAACCAACTGAAACCTTAAAGTTGAAGCAGGAATCAAAACGATTGTAATCAGCTGCCTCCGTTTTTCTTGAATGTATATGATTGCTGTCACAACTACAGAGCGAAATCATTGTACATAAGAACACGATCACAACCAGTTTAGTTCGGGACAAATTCATTTAAATCATCTTACAAGGTTTCGATTAATGGCAACCATCGCATTACCCAAAATTAAGATTTTTTATAACGCCAAAACAGTGATCACCTTTAAATTTTTATATTATAAACAATGACAGATCTTGCAGACACTGTCAGGTTTAGCGGCTAATCAGACCTGTCAGGGTCTTTAAGACCTGACAGCGTCTGAATCACCAAACCTCCCGCCTGCCGTTGATATTTTCCTCCAAACCTTCCAGGTTTTCAAAACCTGGAAGGTTTTCTTCCATCCTTCTACCAACATTTTTACCTTTTACCGACCCATCCCCCCCATTCACCGGTTTTTACCCCAAACCAATCGATTCCATATCAATCACCTCCCAAACCCGGTATATCTTTGCTGCATCAACATCAAAAACAAAGATAAAATGAAAACAACTACGATCATCATAGCCGCAATCTTCACCCTTCAGGCCGGTATTCTTTTCGCAGGCAACGACAACATTTCAACCCCGGTAGCAAATATAACTTCTGCCATTACGCTAACTGCGCTGGCGCCATCAACCCCGGTTGAGGCTACATTTGAAGATATGATCCCGCTGAATGAGATGAATTCTCTGATTCCCGTAATCCCCGCCGAAGCCACCTTTGAGGAAATGCCTGCTGATATGATCTCCCTGGTGATGCTGGCACCGGTTACTCCGGTTACCGCCGACTTTAATGACTCCGCCGTCTCAGTTGCCATTGCTCCCGCATCATTGGCGCCGATAACCCCAGCTACAGCCGACTTCGAATAACCCGATATATTTCCAGTTCTTTTAAGGTTTTAAACACTGACAGGTCTTACAGACCCTGTCAGGTTTAGCGGCCATCAGACCTGTCAGGGTCTAAAAGACCTGACAGAGTCTGAATTCTTGTTATAGGATGGGTAAGCATTCGACCATTTTTGTTGTAACTGAAATCATTTTCCATTCTTCTGCTTTTTCTCTTTTATTTCTTTGTCGTATCCGATTTGCCAGAAATACATATCAAGTATTTTCATTATAGGATAATGACTGTGAGTCATTAAATTGCTAAATGGGTCAATTGTTAAAAAGCACGCACAGCACGCACATGGCAGGTGACGTACTTATTGGCGACGCTCTGGGCGTCATAGAGGAAGGTCTGGAACCACGAGCCGAATGCATCGTACTCAGAGGAACTCCAATAGAGGTTAACGGCAAAGCCGCCAATTGCAGTTTTTTGAGCGTACATTAAGTTAAGCTCGTCTTTCGATGGTAAAAACCAGTCATCGTATCCGCCTAGGACGAGATCATTGCAAATTCGCGCAGCTATGCCTGCCTCACTGCATCCGTTGACAATAATTGTGGTATTGGCTTGACCGGTGCCAACTGCAGTGGATGTTCCCGGAATTGAGGTTCCGTAACAACCCATTTGCGCTCCGATGCTTTGGTCGCTGGTTGCGGAAATAAGCCCATGTTGTCCGGTACCATCAATATAGAAGATAATCCCCCCACCATAGTTCTGCCCAATTGAATATGCTGTAGTTTGTCCTGTTAATGTTGTCTCCGGCGATGCCCCGCAACTATTATAAGCCCATACGTATCTCGTGTAAAAAGTGTTTGAGGTTAACCCCGCTTCAGTTTTTGTGATTCCTGTGCCCATGTCGGTTGCATTTGGATAATTATTTGTCGTATTCCATTTATATCCAATGGCATCGGCGACGATGTTCCAGTTCCAGATGATTTGGGTAGCTGTAGGGACATGTGTGCCGGATGTTGGCAAATTCGGAGCGGTTGTGCATGTTTCTCTTACGCACCTAACTGAGTAGCCGGACGACTTGTCGTAGATGCCCATGCCGCTGTACCCACTGTTGAAGTACAAGTTCCGGACGTACGCTGCGCTGTAGTACTGCGTACTACTCAAGTAGTTGCCGGCTAAGCCGCGATTAATCAGCAAACCATCGCTGTTGTTTAGGTACCCGGCGGCATGGAGTTTCAGTGCAGAACCGAAAGGCCCGTTCCAGTTAGTCCAGTTTCCCCCGGTTGCACCACTAACATTGGTCCATTCGGTATTGGTCGGGATGCGCCATCCAGTGCCAAGTTCAATAGCACACGGGTCTTTTGCCGCCTCCCATGTAGCAGATAGGTTGTCATTAGTTGCATCCCAGGTCGTAGCCGGGGTTCGTAAGGACGTGTATTGATACCCCTGTTTACGGTTAAACTGCCAGTACCAGCCCGCAGAAGCTTCGGTGGCATCGGAAACCACAGTACCCTGCTGGGTGGCAC
>JBAXFM010000133.1:0-13279 GCA_037139855.1 Bacteroidota bacterium | reverse complement strand
TTTTTCGGAAACAGGAAAGTCAATCCCGCTTTGATATACATATCAGGGTAATCAGCCGGCCGGATAACATTGTAATACCACGCCAGATTTGCCGAAAGGGGCTGTTTCCCGATCTTGAATACTTTTGAAACATTCAACCCTACCGGCAGGTTCCATGCATCGTCCGGCTGGTTCCAGTTTACATAAATTTCGGGTGTATAACCCAATGCCCATCCGTGTTTGAAATTGTAATTGGCGAAGGCATCAATGTACAACTGGTTGATATCCGGCATTGAACCGTTGCCGGCAAACGTCCAGCGTTGAGTGGCTAAAACCCCAATCACCCAGTGTTTCAGCATGAATAAACCTGCCGCCGCCGGACCCACAGTCCACTTGCCTGAACACATATCAGCCGGGATGCCCGATGGAACCGAAATCATGGGTCCTGCTCCCCAGATAAATTTCGACTTGCTGACCGGCGACAGATAAAACTGAAGTTGTATGTCACTGAGCCCAGCCTTGTTAATGGGTGTCGGCATAAAGGTAACCGGCACGATGGCCCTGAAAATAAACAAAAGGCTTTTGGAAAGTGTGATCGGGATAACGGGTTTTAACATCACCGTTGATATATAGGATTTGGTCACCCCGGAATTAAAATCCCCCAGGTAGCTCACAGGCAACTGATACATGTTTGCCACCGGGTTTTGCGATTGCTTGGCTAGTTCCGACATGTCGGAGGCTGCCTTTTCATCCTGGGCTGTGACCGGCGTACAAATGAAAAAGAGACTGGATGCCAGGGAGAGAAATAATTTTGTCAATAATGACAGTTTCATAGTGATTGATTTTAGATACTATTAACAGGAAGATATTTAAGGATAATTGCTTCTAACATCTTCTCATCAACCGGGGTTTGCAGGATCTCATTACAACCGATGTGTTGGGCAAGCCGTAACGAATCCAGGTTAATATAGGCCACCAGGAGAATAACAGGTACCAAAGCATCCAGTTGCCGTATTCTCCTGATGGTTTCAATTCCATTGATCACCGGAAGATTAATATTAATGATAACGAGGTTAATTCCCGGATGCTCTGCGAAGTTGCTGATTGCTTCTTTACCTGTTCCGGCAAAAAGAAAGCGGTAGTTTTTCTGTCCAGGTATGTTAACAAGTTTATTTTTACAGATTGCGTCCGTCATGGCAATAAGGAGAATATGTTCCGGATGCTGAACCATCATAAACCGGTGTTTATTTTAATTCGACAAATATAGATGAGTGGATCGCTTATGGTACGGATCAACACCGGAAAAAACCTATATAAAACTTTTATTTCAAAGTTAAATGCCGGTAATTCAGAGAGATCAATGTAAAACCAGGAAAGAGCACCGGAATGTTTGAAAAATGATTGAAAGTCGTGGCGATTCTGAAAAAATGATTATTTTGATTTTTAACACTGACAGGTCTTTCAGACACTATCGGGTTTAGTGTCTGATTGTCCTGTCAAGAAATTGGTTTGAAATTACGGGGATCCCATGGTTGTTTTTTTACCGATGCAACCGTTTGATCCCCAAAAGGTATTATCTTTGTTTCATAATAAAATGGGAATGGCTGATTCTGTCATGATATTAAAAGCGTTGAAACACCACCTGGTTTCCAGATTCGGCGATGATATCAATGATGTGATTCTATTTGGTTCTCAAGCATCCGGCAAGTCAATGGATGATTCTGATTATGATATTTTGGTTCTTTTAACAAATGATTATGACTGGAAATATCAGAATCTCTTATTTGACAAAGCTTTCGATGTTGGTTTGAAATACCATGTACTGTTTGATCTGCACCTCTTATCATTAAACGAGCGGGCTAATTCTTTAAAGGGTAAAGAACCTCTGATTGTTAATGCTTTGAAAAATGGGATACATGCATGATTGATGAAGAAAGCAGAATTCAATTAATCGCATATCGGGTGACGCAAGCCAAATCTACTGCACTTGAGGCTGAATTTTTGCTAAACAACGATATGTTGCGCGGCTCAATGAACCGGATTTATTACAGCATGTTTTACATGTTGCAGGCATTATCCCTGAAATATCAATTTGAATCATCAAAACATACTCAATTATTGGGGTGGTTTAATAAAACCTTCATCCATACCGGGACAATAGATGTGAAATTTTCCAAAATTATTACAAAGGCCTACAATCTGCGAACAAAAGGCGATTATGCCACTGTCTACGATTTGGATAAGCAGGAGCTTTTGCAGATATTCGGAGAGATGACAGAATTAATCTCGGAAATTGAACGGTTTCTTCAAACACGATAGCGTATTTCCCCAAACCATTCAATACCCATTTTTTTCAGAAAGTCCGGATCAGGACTATTCCACTGAAATCCTTCAAATCTTCATTTTGTGAAAGCAGTTGGGTTTTCAAAAGATTTTTTTCTCCCAATCAGCATAAATTCCCTGCGAATTGTCTGGTAAGCTCTGTGCCTGTAGATTCAGGAAGATCAATGTAAAACCAGGAATGAGAAACGGGCAGGGTCAAACCGTCATCAGAAAAGCTGCCAGATTCTCACACTGTTGCATATTCAGCTTTTTCCGGATGTGATACCGGGTCATTTCGATGGAGTTGATGTTGATATTCGTCAACCTGGCGATATCTTTGGTGGAGAGATTGAGCCTGATCATGGCGCAAACCTGCAGTTCTGCTTTGGTCAGATCAGGGCAGATATGCAATATGTTATCATAAAATGAGGCGTGAAGCTGGGTGAAAAGAAGCTCAAATTCGGCAAGCGGGTCTTTGCCTGCATCCCGTGTCAACCCGTTCAGAACCTGTTCAAATTCCTCCTGGTGATTTTTACGCGGCATTTTCAGTTTAAACGGAAAAAGCTTCTCCTTTACCGAACGGTTAATCTGTATCAGTTCGGCCTGCACCAGCGACTGAAAAACAAGTTCCTGCTCCCTGTTCCGCTTTTCCTCTTCCATTCGGATGCTCTTTTCTTCGGCAAGAAGTTTTTGATGCCTGAGCCGCTGGTTTCTTTGGTAAAACAATAAAAGGAAAAATGCCAATACACTGGTGGCAAGGATCACCCCGATCCACAGCAGCCATACCCGGGTTCGCTGTACCTCAATCTCCTTTTTCAGCAGAACATTCTCAGTCTCTTTGCGTTCTGTTTCATACCGGGTTTTCAGGGTGGCAATCGCTTTTTGTTTTTCAATTGACAGCAGACTGTCGGAAAGATTTCTTGAGTCCAGTGCGATTTGATAGGCTTCTTTATAACGACCCATCCTGGCCAGAATATCATGCTGACGGTCGAGGAGAAGAGAAAGATTTGCCGACAGATGGTACCTTCGGGCTTTACTCACTGAGCTGTCAATGGCAGCCAATCCCTCTCCGGAGCGGCCGGTTTGGTCAAATATGGATGCCAACGCCGACAAAGCATAGATCTGTCCGTCTGTGATGTTTTTTTGCTGGCAAAATTGCAGAATGCTCTTCATCTCCGCCTCTGCTTCCCTGAATTTTTTCTGATTTTTGAGAACGACTCCGATATTATACCTCACCCGCACGATGCTGACGGAGTCATTCAGGTTGTGAAAAATATCATACGCCTGCTGGTAAAAGAACAGCGCCGAATCATTGAGATCTAAATTGCGGTAAAGAACACCAAGGTTCTGAAGTCCTGATGCATAGTCCCGCATGAGATTCCGTTTTTTTCGTATTTGCAGAGATCTGTTGCTGTATTTAATTGCCTCACGCAATTCACCGGTGTACTTTAGGGTCATCGACATGTTATCCAGCGCCAGGGCAAGATTTTTTTCGTCCCCGGCTTTTTCAGCAACTTTGATCGCCTCTGTAAACGTTTTACCGGCAGCAGGATAATCCCCACGGTCAAGTTGTTCATTGCCAAGTCCAAGAAAAAATCTGTTCTGAAAATCTGAATTGCCATTCCCCACGGCCAACGCTAACCCCTTTTTATAGCACTGTTCCGATTGTTTTGGATCTCCGAGATTAAGCGTTAAATTTCCTTTCTCCAACAGGCAGGCCATGATCAGCATGGTATCATTCAGTGATCCGGCAATGTCAGATGCCTTGCTCAGGAAGGTGGTAGCCGAATCAAATGAGCTTCTGTTACTGTAAATGGAAGATAATCCCACCAATGCTTTCACATAGTCAGCCCGGTTATTCCCATTGCTGTCGCCGATTACAAGATGATAAATGGAATCAGCCGACTTCGGGTTGAAATAGCTCAGGGAATCGGCAAGGGATAATCGTCTTGCATTTTGGGTGATTTCCTTATCAGCATGGGGTGCCTGACAGGACCATAGAATACACAGAACCAAAAATAAACACAAATTGGAAATAAAACAGCGCGTCAACCCAAACATTTTCATCAAAATTCCATCTGTTAATCTCATCCAAATGTACAATTTTTAACAGTTCCAATTGGCATAGACTTTCCTTGCCGCGGCAACCACAAAATCGTTCATCTGCGCTTGTACTTTCGCCTTCGATAAAATGGGGGTTCCTGTTGCAGATTTCCTGTCAGATGGGCCCTTGGCCGGACTGGCAATTTGTCCCAGTGTGTCAATCAGGGCATCAACATCCCCGGCGCTGTTTTCGATGCCCAAACTCACCCTCACAACGCCCGGAAACCTGAGCTTCGGGAACAGGGTTTGTATCAGGCGCTGGAAACGCTCGAGAAAAGGACTGACACCCAGCAGATGCTTGATGATGATATGCGCACAGTGACAACCCGTGCGTACGCCGATTCCGCTTTGCAAGGTCAGTTGTCTGGCCACCCGGATGGGCATCTTGTTCTTCAGATTGAATACAATGACGCCGATCTTATGCGAAAAACCCGGCGATTCCGGATCTTTTATCCCATATATGCTGAGACCGGGTATTTTCGCGAGACCACGCAAAGCCCGCCCGGTTAAAATCTGTTCTTCTTCCCGGATAATGTCCATACCAATCCGCTGCAAAAGTACCAGCGCCTTGCCCAATGCGGCAATGCCCCCTGCGTTTTCTTCACCGCATGACCGGATCAGTTCCAGTGCTTCGGAGTTGAAATGAAGCAGCCCTTTTCTCACCACCAGCACACCACAACCGAATGGCGCATAAACCTTGTGTGCCGAGAAGGCGAGATAGTCAATGTTACACCTTTCCATATCGACTTTCCGGTGAGCAATCAATTGTGCCGCATCTACCAGCAAGCTCGCTCCATGAAGATGAACGATCCGGCTAATCTCCGCCAGATCGTTGCAAACGCCGAGCACATTCGATGCCCCGCTCACGGCAACAAGCCTGATACGCTTCTTTCCGTAACGACCCTTCTGATTGTAGGAGTCCAGCAGCGTTTCCAGTTCGTTCAGGTCAACAAAGCCTTCTGCATCCACCATCAGCCGGATAAGCGAATAACCCGGAACCATGCGCCACGGCAAATCGTTGGAAGAATGTTCGAGGAGGGTGTTAAGCACAACAGCCTCGGTACCATCATCAGATTCACATCTCAGACTTTCGGCAGCAAGGTTGATGGCTTCGGTGGTATTGGAAGTAAAGATCACCTCATATTCAGCCGGCGGCGCACCAAGAAAGCCTGCACAGATTGACTTCACCTCCTGAACAATTTCCTGCTTTACCTGTCCGGGCTGACGCCATGATTGACGGAAGGCATTCCACACCGGCATGAGTGCAGGAGTACTGGCGCTGTTGTCAAAATTGATAAAGGGCTTCGGTCCTTCAACGGTGAGAACAAGAACACCACGACCGATCAGGGTCTGCCTGAGTTCATTCAGCAGTTCCCGCCCGGCGTATTTGTCAAGTTCGTCATGGTACAATATTTCGCTGGCAGTATGCTTTTCCGAAGGACTGTCCATGAAAAATTGTTTCCCCGATTGCTGGATCAGTCTCAATCCAATGGCAAATGCAATGATGTTAATGATCGCCGGCGTACCCGCCTCGAACCTGTCGGGAGCATCGGCCCAGATAACCCAATCTTTGGAAATAAGCCTGGTTGTTCCTCCACCGGTTTGGAATGGAGCGCCTTCCGGCAACTTGTTTCTTTTAACAGCCAGCGCCCTCACTCCCAATGCCAGCCCAACGTCAGGACCTGACAAAAGTTGATAATCCACAGGACCAAGTTGCTTCGCAAGGACCGCTGCTCCGCGGGGGGTAGAAAATATAACCATGTATCTTCCTTTGTCCAGACCAAGGTATTCCAGAACTATATCCCTGGCCTGCTCAAACAAATGCGTTGACACCATGGAGAAGTGTCCGCTTCCCCGGTGAACATTGGTATAAGTCTCCAGCGCGGCATGCACACCCCGCTCTAGTTGTGTGATGGCTTCAGTATTTTCAATGTTCATGGGAGGATTTTCTTTTGTAAGAGTCAAATTTACTATTTTCCTCATCATCAAAACATTTCCAGGGGTTTTTTCTATAATCCCTGATCTGATTTTAAACACTGACAGGTCTTTTAAACGCTGACAGCAGAATGAAAACGGTTAAAAACAGTCTCATCTTGTTCTTTCAATTCTTAAAGATCTGTTTATACATTGAAGGGTAAACACTGATTCTGATCCTGCTGATCAACGCAGTGTAAGCATCTGTACTGGCATCTTCATAACTCGCGCCGAGTCCGGTAATATCGGTGATATGTTGATTGAAAATCATCTGACCGTTTTTATCTTTTACCACAAAGTCGGCGGTAAGCATGGCAGAGAATTTTCCGTTACGCTCCGAACCTTTTGTTGTATTTGCATCGATTGAAAGAATAAAACCGGCGCCGGCACTATTTGGTGCAACAGAAAAACCATCGCCTGTCAATAACGCTTGTATTTCCTGCAAGATGCGTGAATTTACAGCCTCAACAAAAAACACCGATGGTACGATGTTGACCGGTAATACAAACTCCATCGCTTTGATTTTACTGAGTAACTTCCGAACAACGGGGTCCGGGGTGGTTTCCCTCACCATCTTATCAAAGTTTACAATGGCTGAAATGTTTTCGGTTTTTAGTTTTGAATTGATGCTCCCGGTTTTTATCCTTATGGTTCCGCTGGCATCAGAAACCAATTCGTCTCTTTTCCCCGGGGAAAAGGAATAGGTGATGATAACCGGAACGCCTGTAAGATGCGTTTTTCTTTCGTTTTCAACCACAGCATTTAAAGTCTCGTTCTCGGGTTTTTGCCCTCTTTTTACATCGATCGGATTAACCGGATAAACGATCCTGATATTTTGCAAAGTGGTGGTGAGATCTGCAAACAGCCGGCTGGTATATGATTGTCCTTTACCGGCAATTTCACTCCGGAGATCCTCGCCAAGAAAATCTTTGATCTTTTCGATTGCTTTAATCTGGTTATAAATGGCTTCGGCAGAATTTCCGGCATTGATTGATTTTTCAGCTTCACGGTAATCGCCTTCCGATTTTGAAATGGCCGTTTGGATTCGCTCTTTCTTTATCCGCTCATACTCCGACTTTGAAAGCCGGTAATATACCCAGTAACGGTCGGGGGTTTCCCAGTTTTCAACCATTTCATACCCTTCCAGGTAATTTTTTGTTGAAAGTTTGATGTTGTCCCTGAAATAGGAGCTGAATTTATTATCGAACTCGAATTGGCTTAATACGGATGAACTGGAGATATTCACCGAAATGTTTCCGGCAATATCGGATAAGGCATTTTGCTTCGCCTTTTCGCGGAAATCCATTTGAGTAGATTTTGAGGCAGCGCCTATCCCATGGAAATACTGCGGATCATTTGGCGTTTTTCTCACCCATTCGGGAGCGCTTGCCATCAGGTCGTCATGGCTCACTTTTTTACCTGCGGAACACGAGATCAGGATAAGTGAGATCAAAATAAGTTGAAAGACCTGTTTCATTTTTCCGGATTAAAATTATTAATGCTGCCTGCAATTTTCCGGGAAGCTGATTCGAATATTTTATCCGCCAGGGTCTCAACAGAAGTTATTGACTTCGAGGCATGCAACAGATTTTGTAAAGAGCGATAATTACCACCATCCACTGAATATGCACCGTTCTGGTAAGATGCCGGATAAAGATTATCATTTGTTCCATAATAGGTTGCGTACCTGATTTCATCTGTTTTAGTTTCAGAAACCCTGTCTGATATCAACGTTTGTCCATTTTCAACGGATATCAGTTTGTATGTCAGAATCACAGTTGCGCTGTTTCTCTTCGATAATTCCTCATATTTTACCTGCTTGTCATACGTTGAAGTTTCTCCGGTAGCTTTTTTTGTGACGATTCGCTCAAAACCCGTTTTCTCGACTTTGTTAAGTGTCCCCTCATTGCGCGATATTTCAATAATATCAATGTACAATACCGCCTTGATTTTTTGATTAATGGCGAGTTGTTGCAGAAGGTCGGTGTTGAAATTACCAGAAGAGCTCACCAGCGACTGGTCAATGCGCTGGTCAATGACCGAAAGATCATAAACTTTCAGGAACAGGTTCTTCTGGTTGATCAACTGACTGATGAGCACGGCCTGAAATTGTTTGGTCGGAGCGAATCTTCCGTAACGTGCCGAAGTTTTAACGGCGATGGGATATTGTGCACAAGCCAACGCTTTTTCCCGCTGTGTGGCTGCATCCTTGTATGTTCCGGCATCTTTCACCACATTGTCGAAGGCAAAATAGGCAGTACGGCATTTCCCGCTGGCAAGGAAAGCATTTCCACTACGATATACCGGCTCGTTGCGGGCTTCGGTATAAAGTATTTTTACATCTTTGAAAGCCGGGTCGGCACGATGAACTTCTCCCAGCGCTATTGCGGCATCCTGAAAATTCTCATTCATTAAAAACACCGAACCTTGTTTATAGCGCTCGTTAAGTGCCTGTTTCATCTTATCGGCAACATCGCTGTAATTTTTATCCTGTTCGAAAATAGCATTCCATTTCCCGTAAGCGTCCATGTATTTCCCTTCGCCATACAGCCGGGCGCCATCCTGATAAATGGGTTCAAACGTTGCCTGCTTCAGGTAGTTTCGCGTATCCTTGAAATCAGGGTCGATTTTGAAAATTTCGAAAAAGGTGGCCTTTGCTTCATCGTACTTCTGCTCCCCTATGTTTTTCTGACCGGCCTCATACCTTTGGGCAAGGTAATTTTCTTTGGCGTCATCAAAAAAGCGCTTCATGGCCGGATCAGGCTTCAGGTCAACACCAGCTTTGGCGACCTTTTCAACGAACTCTTTTGTGGTGATATAATCATAAACCGTGGTTTTGTAATCGCCCCGGTTGAACGACTGTGCAATATTATCTGCCTGATCTTCAATATACAACTGCCCTGATCGTTTCAACGCAATTTTAACCTCTGGTCTCTTTGGCCTTTTTAAAGACGTTTTGTAATAAAGTTCGGAAGCATCTTTGAACATCCCTGCCGATTCATACGCTGCACCTTTCTTGAGCGTTTTTTTTACCATGCAACCGCCGGTAAATAAAATAATGCAGGTGAAAATTACGAGTGTGATCGTCCTGTTCCTCATATCCCTTGATTTTAATATGCATTCCCCACCTCATTCTTATCCACAATCTTCCCATTCACAATGTTAAACACCATCCAGGTTGTACCTCTCTTATCAACCGGAATCGTATAACTTTTCAGCAGCTGGTTGTTCCCGTATACCTGCACCCTTGTTTTGGACTTTGAAAGCGCCTTGGATTTGGGAGATTTTTTGTCTGAGAAATTCTTGATAAAACAGGTATAGGTTGCACTGTTGTCGATGCTTTTCACGGTGATGGTTTCGGGCCCGAATCCTTTCAGGTCATCCCGGTCAAGTTTTGCAGTTCCGTCATTCGAAATGTGCATATTCTGATAGGAGATGTGGTAATCTCCCTCTTTCACAAGATGAAGATCCAGGTCGGCAGGACTTTTACCCCAGTCAAGAACCACCCGAAGCGCCCCAAAATCTATGACAGGGGATACCGAAAAACGATTATCGAATATCGTTCCGGCCACAACTTCAAACTTGTAGGTGGCGGGAATAAAACCCTCTTTCGTAAAATGGAACGCATATTTCTTATCCTCCGGAGGCTCAATAAATACTTTTCCCTGCATATCAGAGGTGTATTCACCAATTCCCTCAATGTTAACCAACGCCCCTTCAACCGGATTTCCATTTTCGGCATTAATAAAACGAAGCACCAGTTTACCGTTGTCCATGGTTTCCATTTCGTCATCCATTGCTTCAAGCATTTTATCGTATTGCGCTACGGCGAAAATGGGTAGCAGTGCCAGGATAAATAAAAAGATTTTTGTTTTCATGATTAAATATTTTTACAAATTTACAACCGGAAGTTCAATTTTGATCCCATCTTCTCCCATATCAATAATGTGCCCTTTTGTACTTATTTTCTCAATTTTCAATTGTTGAATTTCCATCCAGCCCACATTTCCTTTGCCTCTGCGCTGACATTTACCTCAGGATCCTGCTCTTTCTGGTTGATCTTCAGGGATTCGATTGAGACAGTTTTTGACAGGTAATCACCAAGTTGCATGTAGCTGATATTTCCGCCCGTTTCCTGAAGTTTCTTCAACAGGAAGAATGTAAATAACCCATGTTTCTCACTTTTATAAGGCATGGCAGATTGATCGCCTTTGGTAGCTGAAAACACAACCATATTCCCGGCAATGTTCCCTTCCGAAGGTTTAATTCGGACACTTCTTGCAGCAAGTAAACCTGATTCACGCCCACCACCTGAAAAACAGGCATCCAGAAATACGGTAATCCGTTTGGATCCTGTTTCGCTGAACCTCTTGTATATTTCCGATAGTTTGATGGCTGATGAAAGATTGGTTCCACTCACATCCACAGGGATCAAATAGGGGGTATGTGATACCTCATCCGGCAATCCATGACCGGCGTAATAAAACAAAACCTCGGCATCGGCACCGGTTTTCAATGCAAGTTTACTGATCAATTCTATCTTTTGATTCATTTCACCAGAGGTGGCATCCTGGAGCAGGTAAACATTTTCTTCGGGGAAACCCAAAACACGGGTGACATATTCTTTAACGATCACCGCATCATTCCTCGCGTACAATACATTCATCTCACTTTGCAAACCAGGTTGGTATTTGGAATAATCTTCATTGCCAATGATCAAAGCAAACTTTTTGCTGTTTACTGCGGCAGTATATGGAATATTCTTATCGACTGCGGATGATAGTGACACCTTTTGAACCGTTTCGGTGGAAGGTATTGCCCCGATAACCACTTTGCTCTGAGCAAGCAGCTCCTGATCAAGACCGACTGATGCAGTCGTATCCTGTCCATATTTATTAAAACTTTCCGTAATTGAAATCCTGATCGGAATTTCTTTCAGTGTGTATCTTCTGGTGGCAATAAATAAAAATTTGAGTTCACGGCTCTCCCCTTTGGCAAGCTGCCCGATGGTGAATTTGTCAGATTCGCCGGTCAGAAGGCAATCATTTGGCAATGCACAGGAAATATTTACATCCGATGCCTGACCGGCACCAATGTTCTGTACAATAAATTTCATCTGCAACGGACTATTCAACTTTAACTTTCCTCCATTATCGGTGCTGAAAACAACATCAGCAATAATCACATGGGGTGGTTCAAAAGGATGGGTTTCAATTTTCATCTCCAATGGAAAAGCATCAAAGCCCTGATCCTCCCTGACCTCGATCTTGAATTCAGCAAGCCCTTGTTCCAAATCGATTTTCCCCTGAACAGGGATCACGACATCTTTGGTTTCATGAGCATTAATCTGCCCCACAACGGTTGTTGCCCTGTATTCAAGCCCCTGGATCATTTTATTTTTCAGTGAGACATGTACCGTTACGTATTTTGCTACACCGGCACCAAGGTTCTCAATCTTAAACCGAATGGAAGAATTTTCATTGCCATCGATGATATTCGTGCTATTGGGATCTTCAAACACTTCTTCTTTGATGATCAGATCGGGAACCTCTTTGACTTTTTTGGCTGACTGTACTTTCCCTGCCTTGACCGGTTTGAATGCACTCTTTCCCGAAATCACCTGTTTATCCTGAGAAAACCCGTATTGAAAGAAAAAAATCAAGCAAATGATCAAATATAGATGTCTCATAAAATTGTAAATCTAAAATCGTGAATCGTAAATCATTCAGAACTTGTATTTAATCATAACCACCGGTGCCTTTGCCAAGGGGTTGTAACTTCCCCCAAAACTAATCCCCTTTTTCCCGGGTTTGGTTTTATTTGGATTTGCAAGCGTCCATATCATGTTTCCAAGCCAAACGGCACCAGCAGTGTACATCAACACATTTGACATGTTCTTCTGGCTCTGCACAGTAGAGTGTAAACTATTTCTTTCATCTTCGGTACGGGCATCAAGATATTTCGTGTAGTTCTGCTCAGCCATTGAATAAAAAAGATAAGAGCCTGCCGCTGCTCCATAAACGGCAATGGCCATGATCCAGTAAGGGCCTCCGTTATTCAGTTTGGTAAGGCCAAGTCCTGGTACGACGGCAGATAACAGCACTGCTTTTCCTCGTGATACAAATTTCACATTACTCCCCTGTGATGTTGCAATAACCTCAACGGCTATATCCTCATCGATGGCAATATTATCCTTGCTGATGCTCCAAATGATCTGTTTTGCCTTGCCTCCGGTAACATTTGCGCCTACATCGCCGCTCATTGTATAGGGTGTAATTATCTTCCCCGAAGGTGTTGAAATTTTGAGCAAAACATTAAATTGTTCATCTTTACCGGCCTTGTCAAGGTCGTAGGTGACAAAAAGACTGTCGTTCCGGACTGAGAAATCAACATTTCTGATTTCCGCCCGCGATTGCGCCTGACCTAACATGGTACAATGAACAATTAAAAAAAGGAAAGGTACAACCCTCAACCATGGGTAGTCTTGCAGGCTTTCGAGAATTATTCTTGTCATGGTACAATTCTATGAGGTCAATAATCCCAACAGGTTATATGTTTGATAGCATAAAGATAGAAAAATCCTGTTTGCAATATAACAGTGAGTACCGATTATCGTACAATTGTGACAGAAAAGGGAAAATTGTTTCACTTTTGTTAACAATGTTAATATATATGTAGTGCTATTTGGTGACAATTGATTTAAATTATGTATATTTGTCAACATAAAACAACTAAACCATATGGCAACCAATTATGCAAACAGGCTAATAGCAGCACGAAAAATGGCAGGTTTGTCGTTACAAAACTTAGCCGACAAGCTGGGGAATGTAGTTTCAAAACAATCGCTGAACCGCTATGAACAGGGTATAATGAAACCCGATAGCGATTTAGTCATTGCTTT
>JBAXFM010000132.1:0-13343 GCA_037139855.1 Bacteroidota bacterium | reverse complement strand
GACCTGGTAGTTGCTTTCGGTTTCCTATGGATCTTGTCGCCCATCCTTTTATTGGCCGCCATTGCCATCCGTCTTGAATCGCAGGGACCAGTCTATTACAAATCTGTCAGATTTGGTCGTAATGGCTAAATATTCAATTTGTTTACGTTCCGTACCACGGCACCAGACTACATTGCATGCTTGAAAAAAGAAATCCCGGTATGTGATAGGCTTACACATTCACCACGGGTTACCCAGGTTGGACGAATTCTTCAAGATACTGGTATTGATAAATTGCTTCAATTAATCAATGTCATCAAAGGTGATATGTCAATCGTCGGCAATGATCCTTTACACATGTGTGAAGCAGAACAATTTATGAGAGGCGAGAATGCTAAACACTTTCTTGCCCCTGTCGGAATTATCAGTCTATGGCAGGTGGTAGAGCGGCGTTCCGGACCTACCCTGTCTGAGACAGAGCGGATAAGGATTGAGAATGCTTATGCTGATCAATTTGCCAGTGGGAACTATCACATATGGGATGACCTTGCTTTGATTTTCAGGCGATTCCTCTGATTAGCCATTGTTAAAAAAAAATTACGTATCTTGCATACCTGAACTGAAAATTACTGACATTTAAAAATTGGGCTATGAAGAAAACTATTTTAGCTATTGATGACGACAAATTCATCCAGAAAATTCTTAAAGAATCCCTTCTGCTAAAAGCTGACAGCGCCACCGGTAATGAGGATGAAGATGAGGATGAGTATGAGATTATTTTCATGAACGATGGTGAAGAAGCCCATAAATGGCTCGAGGAAAATCTTCCCGACCTTGTTATTTGCGACATTCAAATGCAGCCAATGGATGGTTATGGATTTCTTAATAAATTCCGGGAGCAGGACGAAACAAAGCCTAACTACACAAAGAACACTCCGGTTATTATGCTTTCAGTCATGGATACCAGTGCAGACCGGGTGAAATGTTACCATGCCAAAGCCCAGGATTATCTAAAAAAACCCTTCAATCCCATGGAACTTAAAGCCTTGATTAAAAAGAACCTGCATCCGATTCACTACAAATTAACCAGAGGTTCATTCTCCATTTAGGTTTCTCTTTTTTATATTAATTAAAACTTATAATATGAGGCGCAAAATTCTAATTATTGACGATGAACCAACCATTCGTGCGATCCTGACAAGTTTTTTGATAAAGACCCATGATGTGGTGGCCAGAAATGATGGACAGCAAGCGCTTGAATGGTGCGAAGGAAATATTCCGGACCTGGTTATTTGCGATATTCAGATGCAACCAATGAATGGTTATGAATTTCTTAAACGATTCCGCCAGCGTGGTTATACAAAACATACACCCGTCATTATGCTTTCAAGTGAGGAGAGCAGTTCAAACCGTGTAGAATGTTACAAGCGTGGAGCCCAGGATTTTTTGTGCAAGCCTTTCAATCCACTGGAACTTCTTGCACTTATTGATAAAAATCTGAACCCGGTGAATTTTGCCCACCGATGGTGATTTCCTGATTTCCCGTTCATGATCATTACAAATTAGTAAAGCCTCAATACACAGCGTAATTATGGAAAACAAAGTATCAATCCTATATATCGGACAAACACCATCGGTCGTTGCACAACTTGGGTCTCATGGCCGTATTGAGTTGATCGTTCGCAGTAATTTACAGGCTGCCGAAATTTATCTGAAAACCGGTCAAAAACCCGATGCCATTTTGTGTGAAAAAATCATTTCAGGGGGTGATGGAATTGAATTTCATGACAAACTTCGTAAGGATATTGCTTTCACTGGGGTTGCGTTTATCCTTATTGCACATGAGTTCAGCGAAGAATTGATGAGAAGAGCTTTTCAGAAAAAGATCGACGATTTTTTTGTCCTGCCATTTCTTCCCGGTAAAATTGATGATCTTGTTGGCCGTATTGAGTTCCTGCATGAATACCATAAAAATTATCAAGTCAACCCACCCGAAATTGAACCTCTGATCAACTTTAAAATGCCATGGTCAAAGCGTGTCTTTGACATCGTTGTTGCCTCATTGGCATTGCTGCTCCTATCTCCTTTGCTTTTGATCGTTATCATTGCCATCAGAGTAGGTTCAAAAGGCAAAGTATATTACACTTCTAAAAGAGTCGGACGTGTAGTGTTCGATTTTTACAAGCTCCGTTCGATGAAAACCGGGTCCGATGCAGAGTTAAAAAAACTTGCAAAAGTCAGTAATCAGTATCAGAAGGAACAAAAAAGTGAAGAAATTGATTTATCCACGCCTTGCCCCGGGTGTCTGCAGCTTCCGGATGGGGAGAGTTGTTCTCCCATATTGTATTTTGGGGAACAAACTATTTGTGAAGACTGGTACATTTATCAGTGGAAAGAAATTTTAAAAAGCAAACCAGTGTTTAACAAGATTGTAAATGACCCAAGAGTGACATGGATCGGGAAGATTATCAGAAACACCAGTATTGATGAGCTACCGCAGTTGATCAACGTGATCAAGGGAGATATGTCGATCGTAGGAAATCGGCCATTGCCACTCTATGAAGTAGAAAGGTTATTAACGAATCCTTCAAAAGATAAGCTGAATATTTTTGATCAGGACCTTGCCATACGGGTTCTTGCGCCAGCGGGTATTACCGGGCTCTGGCAGGTTGAACTCAGGGGAAAGGGAGGCAATATGTCGGAAGAGGAGCGTATGCGGTGTGACAACATCTATTATTACAAACACTTTATTGACGGTACATATTCCTTCTGGTATGATATAATACTGATTTTCCGCACAGTCAGGGCGCTGTTTCAAAAGAGTTCAGTTTAATTATGATTGCTTAAAAAATTTGATTTTTGATGACTGCTGTTCGTTATTTTATATCGGGTTTGATCATGTTTCTTGTGTGCTGTTTTTCCATACAAGCGCAGCAGGCAAAAACATTTGATCCGGTAAATGACGACATTGAATACAGGTTACCGCCGCTTGAGGTACTGATCGATTCGGCAATCGTTCATGATCATCAGGTGAATTTCAGAAACAAACAAATATCCGTCAACACCTATAAACTTCGTGCCGACCAGAAACAGTGGATGCGCGATATCGGGTTTCAGGCCGATTACCGTTACGGCACCTTCGATAATTTTTCAACGAACACGGCAGAAGGACAATCTCCGGCTACTTTTTCAACCACCCGCAGTGAATCGAAATACGGCTTTGGCGCCTATTTGAAATTTCCGCTGTTTGATGTGGTAAACCGAACCAATCAGGTAACCATGGCCAAAACAGAGATTGCACAAGCCAGGGATATGTTCGAGATGCAGGTGGCAGAACTCAGACAAAAAGTGATCAGACAGTATAACGACCTGGTACTCAAACAGCGGATTTTGCAGGTAAAAACCAAATACCTGGAAACTTCCAGAATGAACCAGTTAATGGCAGAAAAGGAGTTTATCAATGGCGTTGTAAACATCAGTGAATATACCCGTATCTCATCGATCTGCTCACAAACTGAATCGGATTATGAATCGGCTAAAATGGATTTCAAAACTGCTTACATGATTCTGGAGGAAATTGTTGGCATTAAATTGAATATAAATTTTAACACTCCATAAACGGATGAAGATCATTGACCTGCTGCGACTTCTCCGAAAACACATGGTATTGCTGGTGCTGGCTCCGTTGGTGCTGGCATTGCTCGTGGCATATCTTACCCGAAAACCCACTTACACTTATTCATCCGAAACCACACTTTATACGGGTATTGCCAGCGGAGGCGGGGTGGAAATGGACAAATCATTAAGTTTTTTTGCCACAAATACAGCCTTCGACAACCTGATCAACGTCATCAAATCAAGAGAAACACAGCAGGAAGTTGGCATCAGATTGCTGGCACAGCATCTCATGCTCAGCAAATACGATCCGCAATATCTTTCAAAGGCCTCCTTTATCCGGCTCAAACAAATTACCCCGCCAGATATTTTCAGACTCATCGTCAAACATGTAAATAAAAAGCAAGTTGTTCAGGATATTAAGCCTGTAAAAACCGTACCTGCCCCAAATCCGGAAAAATCATCCGAACAAAAGGCTTATCATACTGTAAAACCCGGAGAAACACTGTATCGGATTGCAAAACAATACGGGTTGTCACCTGAGGAATTAAAAGGCATGAACGATTTGTCCGACAACAATATAGAACCAGGGCAGGTGCTGAAAATTACGCCATACAGCAATGAATACGAAGCGGGAGAAGTTTCAGCCGACGACAGTCTGGCTACCATCGATTCATCGGAAACCAGGGGAACACAGGATACCTTTTCATTCACCAAACTCGATTCGACCGGTTTGCAGCAATGGTTGCCTTCATCCATCAGCCTGGACGCCTATGAAGCAACGGTACAGAACCTGCTGAATTACATGTCGCAAAACGACACCAATTTTGTTTACAAATTACTCAACTTCACCAATCCGCACTATTCCCTCAAAGCAATTTCAACCGTGAATGTTCAACGAATCGCCAGCAGCGATCTTGTGAAATTAAAATATGATTCTGACGACCCCGGAATTTGTCAACAAACGCTTATATTCTTAACCGCAGTGTGTATCAAAAATTTTAAAGATATCAAGGAAAACCGTTCAGACGCCGTGGTCAGGTACTTTGAGTTTCAGGTAAAACAAGCTTCGGGCAAACTCAAAGTTGCGGAGGATAAGTTACTGAAATTCAATAAGGACAATAACATTATCAACTATTATGAACAAAGTAAGGCCGTGGCGGTGGTGAAGGAAGATCTGGATGTGAATTACAACAACATGCGGATCAAACTTGCCGGCACCCAGGCCTCCATCACACGGATAGAAGAGAAACTCAACAACCAGCAAAAAGTACAACTCAACAGCGCACAAATTGTTGACCAGCGCAACCGGCTCGCCGAAATCAACACGAAAATTGCCGATATTGAAATTATTGGCAGTGCTGATTCTATGAATCTCCCGAAACTCGCCAGGTTAAAATCTGAAGCTACCGCGCTGAAAACCAAAATTTCACTCTCTATCGCCAAATTATACACTTACGGACATACCACTGAAGGATTACCGCTCAATAATTTGCTGGAAGACTGGCTTGCCAATGTACTCGATTATGAGACCACAAAAGCCGGGCTCTTCGTGATGGGTGAAAGAATCAAAGAATTTCAGAAACAATATGCCATTTACGCCCCGGCTGGCGCAAACCTCAAACGAATCGAACGCGAAATCAATGTATCGGAACAAGCCTACCTCGAATTGCTCCATGGGCTCAACCTTGCAAAACTAAAAATGCAGGACATTGAACTCTCGTCGAATATCAAGGCAATTGACCCTCCTTTTTTTCCGCTTTCGCCCAACGCTACCAAGCGATCGATGCTCATTGTTGTTGCAGGTCTGCTCGGATTTCTCCTGGTTCTGATCACGATTCTGGCGATGGAATATCTTGACAACACCCTCCGGAACCCAACCAGAGCTGCTAAAATTCTGAAACTGGAACCTGTAGGAATTTTCCCAAAGATATTTTTACATATTGGTAAATTAAATTTTCCGTTCATCGTTAACCGATTATCAGAAATGATCCTGCAACAGATCGAATGGAATGCCAAACGAACATCAGTGCAACATCTCCCTCAAACCATATTATTTTTCAGCACTTTAAGCAACGAAGGAAAAACATCTGTCATTGGAAATATCGCGCTAAAATTAAAAATGCAGGGAAAAAAGGTGCTGGTACTGAACTTTTCGCGCGAATCATTGCGAACACAGGAAATTTCCCAGCCAGGTTATACCGATAGCCCACCGCCAACTTCTACCTCAGGATATATCACTTCAGGAAACCGGGGGTTCCTTTTCAAACGTTTACTCGGCTATCCCGACACCCGCGTTGATTATGACAGTCCGTTTTTGCAATCGCCCGAAGAGTATCTGGAACCGGATGAATACTATATTTACCCCGTTGATCAGGTTTATCATGGCGCCGCAGATTACCGCGATCTGCTTCACAACAATCAGCTTGCCATGCAGTTCAACCCTGATGTGGTATTAATTGAAATACCTCCCCTGATGTATTACGCATATCCTGCCGGCATTGTTTCATCGCCGGATGTGGCGATTTTAGTCTGCAGAGCCAACCGTGTGTGGACCAATGCCGATCAGGGCGTTCTGGAATCAATATCGCAACTCACTGTCAGCCCTCCGTTGTTTTTGCTCAATGGGGTTGAGATTCCAGTTATTGAAACCTATCTTGGTGAATTGCCCAAGCAACGCAATAAGATACACCGAATCATAAAAAGGCTGATCCGTTTTCAGTTTTTTGATCGTTATAAACCATAAATGCAACGAACTTGAAAGCGATTTTCAATAAGGTTACCCGCGAAGCCAATTTCCTGTCATTGGCAGCAAACCTCTCCATTGCCTTTTTTGGCTTTGCCGGATTTGCCCTCCTTGCCCGCAGTTTTCCCATAAACCTGTTTGGTCAGTGGGTCCTTTATATTTCATCGGGGGCATTCATCGAAATGTTTCGTTTTGGCATTACCAACACAGCCATTATCCGCTATCTTTCGGGTGTTGATGAAAAAGACCGGCTGCATTACATTGGTTCAAACGGATTGATCGGTCTGGTGGCCACCATTGCCATCATGATTATTTTATGGACCTGTCATTTTGCATTTCCCGGCCCGATACAACGCACAGGATATGAATTATTTTTCACATGGTACCCCTTCCTGGCCCTGATTAATTTACCCTTAAACACAGCCCTGGTCATCATGCAGGCCGACCAGAAATTCGGTAAACTTCTACTGGTTAAATCGTTGAATAGTGGGGGATTCTTCCTGATCATCCTGGTAAACTACCTTTTCTTTGACATGCCCCTCATCCAGTTGGTATGGGCACAATTGCTTCTGAACATAGGAACTTCTGCCTTCTGTATGATCAATGGATGGGACGGCCTCCGGCATATCGGAAAGGCAACAAAAAAAACCAATAAGGTGCTGCTTGATTTTGGCAAGTACACCACCTTCACCCTCATCGGCACCAATCTGCTTCGCAGCGCAGATACGCTGATCATCAGTCTCAGCCCGCTGGGTACGGCGGCGGTAGCGTTGTACAGCATTCCCATGAAACTAACCGAATTGCAGCAAATCCCGTTGCGGAGTTTTGTGGCAACGGCATTTCCCAAAATGTCAAAGGCAAGTGTTCAGGGCAAAATAAACGAAGTGAAAGAACTTTTCTACACCTATTCCGGCGCAATGTTTTATCTGTTTATCCTGGCCAGTCTGATTACCTTTGTTTTTGCCGACTTCTTTGTGCTGCTCCTGGGTGGTCACCAATACCTTGCAACGGATCCGATCACTGGCGCCAATGCTGTAACAATTATGCGAATTTTTTCGTTGTACGGACTGCTGCTTCCCATCGACCGGATGACCGGCGTTGGGTTAGACAGCATCAACAAACCTGACAAAAACTTCCTGAAAGTGTTATACATGGTTGTTGCAAATGTGATCGGCGATCTCATTGCCGTTTTTGTATTCAAATCACTGGAACTTGTCGCGGTGGGATCCATCCTCTTTACCATTCTTGGTGTTTGGGTTGGTTATCATTTCATCGACAAACAACTGGATCTTGAATTTCGCAGGATTTTCACCGAGGGAATCGAGTTTTACAAATCAATGTACCGGAAATTTCATCAATCGAAATCAAAACCTGTTAATTAACCAAAATCCGGATCCGGATACAACTTTTTACCGACCCCTTCAATGAGGAATGAACGAAATCCTTTTGAACCCTCATCCGGATCTGACAAACTGGGATCAAATAAAAATCTGTTGCTGATTTTTCTGGTAATAGTCCTGTCGGCCTGGGTCATTGCAAATAATGGCATCGTAGGCGGCATCGGGTTGATCATGCTGCCATTTATTCTCATTTACGGGTATGCTTTGTTCAAAAGCCCAATCCTTGGGGTGTATACTGCCATCGCACTCAGTTTCGTCATCCTGGGTTCAGCACGTTATATTAAAGGCGTACAGGTTGGAATGGCCATGGATGGAATTCTGTTTCTGACCTATATTGCCTTGTTTTTCAATCGCTTTAAAGAAAGGATAAACTGGACGCCTGCCAATAAGGATGCCACCATTCTGGCCGCGGTGTGGTTTGGCTTCACTGTATTGCAATTCTTCAATCCCGAGGCAAAAAGCAAAGAAGCGTGGTTCGTAGGTTTTCGTGGTATTTCATTGTATATGATGCTGTTGATCCCATTGGTTTTGTTATTAATTGACACAAGACGCAAACTGGATATTTTTTTATATCTCTGGGCAACTTTCTCCATCCTTGTCTCCGCAAAGGGTATCATGCAATTAACCATCGGCGTTGACCCTTTTGAAAAAGCCTGGCTGGATGGAGGAGGTGCGGTAACCCATATCCTTTTTGGTAAGCTGAGAATCTTTTCGTTTCTGAGTGACGCCGGGCAATTTGGTGCGAACCAGGCCTATTCGGGCGTTGTTTTTGCGATCATTGCGTTTACGGTCAAAGACCGTAAAATAAAGATATTTTATCTGATAACTGCTGCGCTTGGTTTATATGGGATGTTACTCTCCGGTACCCGGGGAGCCATCAGCATACCCCTGACCGGTTTTTTTCTGTATGCCGTTCTCCGGAAAAATAAAGCTGTAATGATCACCGGAACCGTATCCCTTCTGCTTGTCTTTATATTTTTCAAATTCACCACTATCGGACAGGACAATCAGCAGATCCGAAGGATGAGATCGGCATTTGATCCCAACGATGCCTCACTCCAGGTTCGTCTGGAAAACCAGAAGAAACTGAGTGTTTATCTTTCAACCAGGCCTTTCGGAGGGGGTATCGGACATGCCGGCGTAAAAGCACAACGCTTTTTGCCAAATGCATTTTTGTCGAACGTGGCCACCGACAGCTGGTACGTTTTAATATGGGCTGAAATGGGCGTTGTTGGTTTGTTGCTTCATCTTTTTATCCTTTTCTATGTGCTCGGAAAATCGTCATGGATGGTATTGTTTGTCCTAAAGGACCCTGAAGTCAAAATCAAGATGGCAGCCATGGCCTCCGGCATGTTCGGGATCATGGTTGCCTCTTATGGAAACGCAGTGCTGGGAACGATGCCTACCGGTATCCTGATTTACACAGCCATGGCACTGATGCTGAATGCAAAGCATTTTGACATGGAAGCAACAGATGCCATGCAAGGATCATTACCCTGAAAAAAACGTAAAAAACCAATTTGAATGATATGAGATGGCATAAGGTCACTGCGATCAATATGAATACCTCCGGAGAAAACCTGCTGATCGTATACGGGACCAATAGTTTGGCAAATTCATTGCCCATCAATGAATTTTTAACTTCTGAAGAAATTTCTTTTTCCGAAAAGCTCCTTGGCGAAGGACAAAAAGAAACATGGGTCTCCTGCAGAGCAACGCTGCGTCTGATCCTGGGATTATATCTGGATAAAAAACCCGTTGACCTTGAATTCAACAAAAGCCGTTTTGGTAAACTTTCCCTTGCTGATTCGGATTTGTTTTTCAATATAAGTCATTCACAATATTCCTTTTTACTGGCGTTCGGTTACGGTGGCAGGATTGGAATAGATATCGAACTTTTACAGGGAAATGAAGATTTACCCGCGCTTGTTCATTATGCATTTTCACCAGCCGAGACAAACCATTACCAACGCGATGCAAGTCCGAAAAGATTTACCGAAATCTGGACCTTAAAGGAAGCTTTTTTAAAGGCCGTAGGCACCGGCCTGGTTGATTCTTTACCGTCAATTACTGTTGCAGGTGATTCTTCAAATGAGATCACGCGACAAAAATTTCACGCGGATACTTTTCACTGTCCAAGTGGTGAAACCGGAAGTGTTGTTTACGAAACTGACAAACCATTACATTTTATATGGCTGTGCTAAATTATCCACGGAAGCAGATCGTTGAACATCGTCAAGGGCTTTCTGCAGCTTTTCAGCAAAAACCGCATCATTGGGTGGCGCAAATATCATGGAATGATCTCCGTGAATCGGATAAACAGCCACCTCCCCGGCATACTTTTTCCAACCCAGAAAAACAGGATCAGACACATAGAAATTCCGCTTCCCGGCCCGGAACAGATGCAGCGTTCCTGAAAATTTACGCAGTTTCAAAGCGCTGATGGCCTTAATGTTCGCCTTGGCAACATAGATCAGATTTGATGGCAGATCAACAAGATCCTCACGGTTTACGGCGCTCTGATTTAGAAATCTCATTCTGATCCGATACTTCAACCACTTGAATTTCTTTGGGATCGTATTCACAGGATCGGTGAGAATCATGCTGAGATTAAACATGATATGCAGTAGCGTTTCTTTCATGCGCAACAGTTTACGCTGATATCCTGCAAGATCACCGTCATTGGAGATAGCCTCTGTATCAAACATACCAAGGAATGCCACCGGCTCGCCAAGTTCCTCAAACCGGCAGCATAATTCATGGGCGATCAACCCGCCGATTGAAAAACCAGCCAGGGCATAGGGACCATTTGGAAGCACGCTTCTGATCTCACGCATGTAATGGGTGGCGATGTCGTCAATATGTTCATATGGGGCAGATTTTCCGTCAAGACCGTGAGCCTGAATGCCATAAACAGTTTGATCTGATGCCATTTTCTGCGCCAGCGTATTGAATAACATTACATTCAAACCACCACCATGGATAATAAAAAGTGGTATTCTGCCTGAACCGGATTTAATACAAACCAGGGGTCGCCACGCTTCCAGTTCTTTTTCATTTTCCAATGCAGCTGCCAGGGTTTTTACAGTTGGAAATGAGAAGAGAGATGCCAGCGGAATGGTCCTTCCTGTTAATGTTTCAATTTCATTCATCACGGCTAAAGCCATCAGGGAGTGCCCCCCCAACTTGAAAAAATCGTGATCCACGCCAAAATTCCCGATGCCAAGCTGCTTTGTCCAGGCAGAAAAAACAATCTTCTCCATTTCAGTTTCCGGCTGCTGATGACTGAACAATACCTCTTCCTGCCTTCCGGGTTCCGGCAGCGCCTTGAGGTCAATTTTATTGTTGATGGTAAGAGGGACAAACGGAATCCCAATAAAATGTGCAGGGATCATGTAATCCGGAAGTTCCGAACGAAGTAATTCGCCCAGATTATCTGGTTCAAAATCCCTGACCAACACAACGTAAGCAACAAGTAAAATGTCCTTATTTACCTGTTTTACCGGGACGACCACACAACCTTCTACCATGGGCAACTGATTGATTGCTGACTCAATTTCCCTTACCTCTACCCTGAATCCACGAATTTTAAGTTGTTCATCAATTCGTCCGGCAAACATCAGGTTTCCATCGGGTTGAACAGTAACCAGGTCGCCGGTTTGGTAGTAACGAATCTGTTCAGCGCCTTCGCTGATAAGCATAAATGATTTTTTATTGAGTTCATCCCGGCGGAGATATCCTGAAGAAACAATTTCACCGCCAATTAACAACTCGTTAGGCTTTGAGGGAATGCCAGGTTGACCGAAAACATTCCGGATTCTTGCCTTCGCACCGAACACTGATTTGCCAACCGGAAGTTCTTCCACATCACTGCCGGGAGGCAGGTGGTAAGCGGTTGCAACAACGGTGGTTTCAGTTGGTCCATAGGTATTAACCAGCGTGATGTGATTCCATAGCGAAAGGAGCCACTTTCTCACCTGAGCGTTTCTGGCCCGCTCGCCACCAATGATTACCAACCTCAATTTATCAGGAACCCTGGCCAAACCAACCGGATAATCCATCATCTGATGCCAGAAAGCAGTTGGCAGGTTAAGCACGGATATGTTTTTATCCTGACAAAAATCAAGGAACCGGTTCATGCCCGTTATCGAATCGCTTGTTCTCATTACAAGCGTTGCCCCGCAGGCCAATGCAGGAAATATCTCCTCCACGGATGCATCAAAAGCCAGGGATGCAAACTGTAAAACACGATCTGCTGATGTTAATGCATAACGGCTGATCGTTCCATGGATAAAAACATCAAGCGAACGACTCCCAATGACAACCCCTTTCGGTTTTCCCGAAGTCCCTGAAGTATAGATCACATAAGCGGCGTGATTTTGTCCACCAACAGGATTCCCGGATACAGGATATTCAACTTCACGACCCGGAATATTTCCGGCATGGAGTACCATCACCGAATCCGGGATCATCTGACGGTATTTTTCCGTTGAAAAAACATGGCTGACACCTGAATCGAGCAAAATTGCTTTCAATCGTTCCGCCGGCATTAGCGGATCAAGCGGCAACCAGACGTTTCCAGACTTGAGTATTCCCAAAATAACGATCAGAAAATCGGGATGACGGTCGAGACATATTCCAATGATTTGTTGGTTTTTTCGGCCAATTACGGTTGTGATTAAACCGGCAACCTGGTCCGACCGATGGGACAACTCCTTGTATGTTATTAAGGTGTTGTCAAACTCAATGGCCATTTTCTCCCCATGATTTTCAACCTGGTTGTCAAAAAGTTGCAAAAAAGGTTTAACTCCGGTCAGATCCCAATGATCGTTCAAATGCTGATGAATGTTCAATTCTGGCAGCGTGAGCATATTAACGGCAGAAACTGGGTCAAGGCGATGCGCATTCAACTGTTGAAAAAAAAGGGACATCCTGGTAGAGCAATCGTCAAGCAATGAATGATCACCGGATTGGATTGTAATACGGTCGGCGCCGGGTATAAAAATGGTTGCGCCGGGGTATCGCTTACTGATCGATTGTGCTGAATCTGCTGAGTTTGTTAAAATGAATGCATAAACCGGATTCCCGGTTCCGGAAAATTTCCTTTTTAATTCCGGTGTTCGTGATATAAGATCAAAGGGATAGGAACCCCTCGCAAAGGAACCGACCAGTTTCCGGTCGATCTCCGCCAGGGTATTTCCGCAGGTCAGATCTGCAACAGGAGGCAGGGAAAAAGGAAGGACCTCCGCAAAAACACCAAACGACTGATCATACATCTTGCAAAGTTTCCCGTTGCTGATCCCAACTGAAAATGAAGCAGCATTTGAATAACAGGCAAGAAAGAAGATCAGGGCGGCATTAAATTCAGACGCGTCAACACCCGCGACAGGTATTTCGAGGGTTGTCACCGGACCAATCGCAGAAGGTTGAACCGGTTCAATGACAGTATCAACCAAACTGAGCTGTTTCATCCAGAAACGTTCATTCTGTGCATTAATCCGGGCTTGCTGATCAATGAATAAAAGTTGTTCAGCAGTGGGAGCCGGTAGCTTTGTGTTAACTGTAGTCTTCTGAAAAACGGAACCGACTTCGATACACTTACC
>JBAXFM010000131.1:0-13515 GCA_037139855.1 Bacteroidota bacterium | reverse complement strand
ATTTGTCATTACTCATTGTATGCTGGAACGTTATAAATACATCTTCAACATTGCCCTGGAAGCCGTTTTTCTGAATAAATTCAGATCAATCCTGACCGCGCTGGGCATCATTTTCGGCGTTGCCGCTGTAATCACCATGATGGCCATAGGCAATGGGGCTAAAAAAGAGATTCTCGACCAAATGAAACTGGTGGGCGTAAACAATATCCTGATTGTTCCCAAATCTGATAAACAGAAGAATACCGCCAAATCAGGGGATCAGAATTCCCAATCGGGAGAACAAGCGGAGGATAAGAATAAGGGGAAATTCTCCCCCGGCCTTAGTCTCAAGGATGCTCAAGCCATCAGACAAATTATTCCGACAGTCGCAAAGGTGAGCCCTGAAGTAATTTATGAGACCGACATCGTAAAGGATGGCGTTAAAATATCTTCCAAATTTGTGGGTGTTACCCCTGATTTCTTTCATGTTTTCGCACTCGAACTGCAGGAAGGTCAAATGTTCAACGAAGAACAACTCAAAGACGGAAAAGCAGTTTGCATCATTGGACCTGTGATTAAATCCAAGTTTTTCCCCACGGAAAACGCGGTTGGCAAAGATATCAAATGCGGCCCCATCTGGCTGAACATCATCGGTGTGTTGAAGAAACGGGAAGTCAGCCAGTCGAGCATCGACAACCTGGGCATTTCCGATTACAACAATTCTATTTATGCACCGATTCAAACCCTGCTCAGGAGGTTCAAAGACCGTTCAATGATCACGGCAGCCTCCCTTCATGGCAGTACCACACAGATAGACGGGGATTCCTATATGACCATGTCAGGCAACCAGGATGACAACTCCAAAGACCAGATCGATAAGATCGTCGTTCAGGTTAAAGAGAGCAGTCAAATCGGGCCAACAGTCGAGATTCTGAAAAAAATGATGCTCCGCCGTCATGCCGGGGTGGAGGATGTGGAGATTAAAGTACCTGAACTGCTGCTGAAACAGGAACAGCGTACAAAAGATATTTTCAATATCGTGCTGGGCGCTATTGCCAGTATCTCCCTTTTAGTGGGCGGAATCGGCATCATGAACATCATGCTGGCCTCGGTAATGGAACGCATCAAGGAAATCGGCATACGCCAGGCCATCGGCGCTACAAAACGCGACATTGTATTGCAGTTTTTGATGGAAGCCACCTTATTGAGCCTCAGTGGCGGACTGGTCGGAATAATCCTTGGACTTGCCCTTTCAAAAATAATCATGGAACTTACTGACATTCTGACGATTGTTTCCCCGTTATCTGTTATCATTTCCTTTGGCGTATCAGCCTCCGTAGGAATAATTTTCGGATATATGCCTTCCCAGCGTGCCGCAGCACAAGATCCTGTCGAATCATTAAGACATGAATAAAATGAAGATAAAATTATATGTCAAAGAGGCCTTGCTCCTTCTTCTTTTGGCATTTTTAAGTGGTCAGTATCATGCATTCGGACAATTAAAAACACGACAACTTACCCTGGCTGAGGCGATTGAAATATCCAAAACCCAATCGCCCGATGCCCTGAATGCCAAGCAAACCTTCCAGGCAAGTTACTGGGACTGGAGATCCTATAAAGCGTCAAACCTTCCGGCACTGGGGTTTACAGCCAAACTTCCAGAGATTAATCAAAGCATTAACTCCCAAAGTCTTAACGGGGTCCAATCTTATGCCAGCTACAAGTACATCAGCGCTGAGGCAAATCTGGCATTGACACAAAAAATCGGGATTACCGGTGGTACCGTCTCATTGAATTCCGGACTCAGTGGCGTGCGCAACAGCATCGACAGCAATAACAAACTGCCATTTGTCAGTGTTCCGATCAACATTCAACTCGAACAACCGATCTTCGCTTATAACCAGGATCGGTGGGACCGAAAAATCAAGCCTGTAAAGTATTCCCAGGCAAAAAGAAAATACATTGAGGATATTGAACAGGTTTCGATCACCACAACAAACTATTTTTTCACCTTGCTCCAGGCTCAGGTCGAAAAAAAGATTGCCCTGATGAACCTCTCCAATTACGATACCCTCTACCGGATTGCAAAGGGAAGGTACCAGTTGGGGAAAATTGCAGAAAGCGAACTTTTACAGTTGGAACTTAATTTCCTCAAAGCGCAGGCTGCCGTTGAAAATGCTGAGCTGGGCCTGGATAATGCCCAATTCAGGTTCAAATCATACCTGAGGCTACAGGACAGCACCCGGGTTGTCCTTCTTCCTCCTGGCAATATCAGCTTTTTTAAAGTTGATCCTGTCAAAGCTGTTGACCTGGCCAAAACCAATTCATCCACTTCCCTTGACTTTCAAAAGCGTTTGCTCGAAGCAGCCAGCGGAGTCAATTATGCTAAGTTAAACGGGCGGTTTGACGCCAACCTGAGTGCGGTTATCGGTTTAACACAACAAGGTTCAACGGTCAATGATGCCTATGCAAATCCCGCAGATCAGCGACAGTTTAAATTAACACTGTCCATCCCGATTGTCGACTGGGGGGTAGCCCATGGTAAAATTAAAATGGCGCAATCAGAGGAAGATATCGTAAAAACTTCCGTTGAACAGGAATTCATCGATTTTCAACGGAATGTTTATCTGAAAGTCATTCAGTTCAACATGCAGCAAAATCAACTGACCATCGCTGCAAAATCGGACACTGTGGCCCGGAAAAGCTATGAAGTTACCAAAGGCCGTTACCTGATCGGTAAAATAAACGACATTACCAACCTTTACCTGTCGCAGATTGAAACCGACAATGCCGAGAAAAACTATTACTTTGCCCTCCAAACCTTCTGGACCAACTTCTACGAAATCAGAAAATTGACACACTTCGATTTTCTAAAAAACGAAACCCTGCCACTGGACCCGCGTGTATTTAATTAACCACGATTTTTCCGGTACTATTAAAACTGTTTCCAAATAATGCCTATCTTTGCAAAAAAAAAGTATAACCCTAAAATCTATAAGTATGGCAGTATTAGTTGGAAAAAAAGCTCCATTATTTGAAGCAGAAGCCGTTATCAATGGCGGTGAATTCGTTGACAAGTTTTCCCTTGCGCAATACATTGGAAAGAAACATGTGGTATTTTTCTTTTATCCGCTCGATTTTACCTTTGTGTGTCCAACCGAAATTATCGCTTTCCAGGATAAATTAGCTGAATTCGAAGCAAGAAATGTGGCAGTTGTTGGCTGCTCTGTTGATTCTAAATTTTCACACTGGGCCTGGCTCAATACCGAACTTAAAAACGGTGGAATAAAAGGTGTGACATTCCCGATCGTTTCCGATCTCTCCAAAACCATTTCGACCAATTACGATGTACTTGCCGGTGAATATGTTTATACAGAAGATGGCATCATGGAATTCGAAGGTGGCCCCGTGGCTTTCCGCGGCCTATTCCTGATTGACAAACAAGGCATTGTTCGTCACCAGGTGGTGAACGACCTTCCGCTTGGCAGAAGTGTTGACGAAGCGTTGCGTATGGTTGATGCACTCCAGTTTTTTGAAGAAAACGGTGAGGTTTGTCCCGCCAACTGGCACAAAGGCGATGCCGGTATGAAAGCCACCGCCGAAGGTGTTGCCGGGTACCTGAGCAAACATGAATAATCAGTGATCGGTGGTTGAGCGTAGCCGAAACCACCCTATATCAGACCTTCCAGATTTTAAAAACCTGGAAGGTCTTTTTTTTAACCGTTAATCAGCCAGCTTGGCTTCATTCCAGTAAACATCCATTTCAGCCAGGGTCATATCATGCAAAGGTTTGTTCATTTCCCGGGCCCTTTCCTCAAGATGCTTAAATCGTTTCATGAATTTCCGGTTGGTGCGCTCCAGTGCGTCTTCAGGATTAACATCGATAAAACGGGCATAGTTTACAATGGCAAAAATCAGGTCGCCAAGCTCATCTTCTTTCCGCTTGTGTGATGCTCCCGATTCAACCATTTCCTTCAATTCGTTGAGTTCTTCAAGCACCTTTTCCCATACCTGCTCCGGCTTTTCCCAATCAAAACCAACTCCGCTGGCCTTCTCCTGAATCCGGTAAGCCTTCACCATGGCCGGAAGTCCGGCCGGAACCCCGGAAAGTACAGATTTGTTGCCTTTTTCCAGCAATTTTATCCGTTCCCAGTTATCGTGAACCTCTTTCGCATCCTTAACCACCACATCGCCAAAAATATGTGGATGGCGGTGGATCAGTTTGGCTGTAATACTTTCAATGACATCCTTGATGTCAAATAAATTGGTTTCCGAAGCAATCCTGGAATAAAATACAAGGTGCAGCATCAGATCGCCCAACTCCTTCTTAACCGACTCCATGTCCTTCTGAAGAATTGATTCAGAGAGTTCATAGGTCTCCTCTATCGTAAGATAACGCAACGATTCGATGGTTTGCTTTTTGTCCCAGGGGCATTTTGTCCTGAGCTCATCCATAATCTCCAACAGCTTTTGAAAAGCGGCAATTTTCTCTTCCATCATTAATATTTTAAGCAAAAATAAGCATTTCAACTTTGTTGCGTTAATATTATTCAGATTTGTCGATGATTGTGCCGCCAAATGGACAAATCATGATAAATTTGCCACCCGTTAACGTGCAGATTATTTTTTGAATATACAATTGAAATACAATACTTCCCGCCTGGGGCTGATGAGCATCCTGCTATTACTGCTGCTTCTTCTTTCATTAAGAGGTTCGGCGCAGTTTGAGCACAAGTTGTTTTCTTCAAACATGATCGCCGAAGGCAAATTACATTACGGGTTTATTTATGCCCAGCACCTGGAGATGGAGTTGTTCAACGCCCACTTCCCATCCTTTGAATTTTCCATCGAACAAATAACCTATGGAAAGCATAAATGGGAACGGGATTACAACTACCCGCTGATTGGGGTAACTTTTTTGTATTCGGGGTTGGGAAATAATCCATCCCTGGGTCAGGCCTATGCCCTGATGCCTTTCATCAATTTTCCACTATACAAAATTAAAGATCTGATGTTCGGGTTCCGGCTTGCACTTGGCCTCGGATATCTGACCAAACCCTTCGACCGCATCAACAACTATAAAAACCTGGCCATCGGATCGCATTTTAATGCTGCCGTAAACCTGTTGGTTGAAGCAAGGTACCGGGTCAATTACTTTCTCACCATCACGGGCGGCATCAGTTTGCAGCATTTTTCAAACGGGTCGCTGAAACTGCCCAATTATGGCTTGAACGTGCCATTGGTGAACGTTGGCGTTGCACTTCGTCCCTTTAAAGCCAACCAAAATATCGACGACCGTTTTTATGCACCCACCGATCCATATGAAGCCATTATCTATAAAACCATGGAATTCAACATCGGAATGCTTGTCGGCTATAAAAACATGCAGGCGGTTTTTGGTCAGAATTTTACGGTATATCATCTTTTTGAAAATACCTTCTTCAGGATCAGCAAGAAAAGCAAGGTGGGTTTCGGACTTGATTTTTCGTATGACCCTTCTCAGATTAAAATCCTGGAAAGGAGTGGCGTCACCGTTGATAATAAGTTCAGTATTATTCGTCCTGGTCTCAATGGAGCCTATCAATTGGTGATGTCGCGGGTCGGATTCATTTTTAATATTGGATGTTACCTGGGAGGTAAAGAGAAAAGCAATGGACCACTTTACGAAAAACTGGCATTTCAATATAATTTCTCAAAGGATTTTTTCGGCTCAGTCATGCTCAAAGTACACTGGGGACGGGCCGATTACATTGGCTGGGGTCTTGGATATAAATTTGATGTTAAATATGGAAAAAGAACAATCAGATAGCCGGAAAACCCACTTTGGGTTTTTACCAGTTATTTTAATCATCATGGCAGGGTTGCTTTACGGGTGTGCCAAAGATGGCGGTGTGTGCGTTTCGAACAGCGGTCCGATCACACAACAGACCCGGAATATTCAGGATTTCAGACAGATTGAACTTCTTGACAATGTCAGCCTTATCCTTACAAGCGATACGACAAACCAGCTTGTAGTCGAAGCAGGCAAGAATATCATCGGCGGCATTAAAACCACTGCCGAAAACGGTGTGTTGACCATTGGAAATTCCAATACCTGTAACTGGCTCCGTGATTACAAAAAACCAATCAATGTTTATATCTCCGCCCGAAAAATCTGGAGAATCATGTACAATGGATCAGGAGACATTTCAACAACAGATTCATTGAAGCTCGATTCGCTCACGGTCGAAGTGTGGGGTGGCTGTGGAACCATTGACCTCACGCTGAATATCTGGAAAGGTAACTTCAGCCTGAACATGGGTACCGTTGATTTCAGGTTAAGAGGCATCAGCGCCATCACGGCAGTTTACGCAGGCGATTACGGCTTATATGACGCCAGAGATTTAAAAACCGGGTATACCTATATCACCAGCAAGGGATCAAATGATTGCTATGTGATGGCCATCAATTCACTGGATGCAACCATCGGATCAATCGGAAATATATATTATAAAGGCAATCCTGCTGCCTTTAAGGCAACCATTAACGGAACGGGTCAGGTTCTGCCTTTTCAATAGGCACGTGCAAAAATAACACGCTGGTCAGATGGTTTGCCTGAAAAGATACATTTTCCGGCCTCTAAAGAATTGTTAAGCGGAATAACCCTGATCGTCGCTTTGGTTTCCTCCTTGATTTTATCTTCTGTTTCGGCAGTTCCGTCCCAATGTGCCGATATAAAACCACCTTTTTCATCCAATACCTTCTTAAACTCATCCCAGGTATCCACCCTGAAGGTATTGTTTTCACGGAAAGAGAGGGCGCGATCGTACAGGTTCTTCTGAATCTGATCCAACAAATGAACAATCTTATTCTCGATGTCGATAATCTGAAGGACCTCTTTTTCAAGGGTATCCCTGCGGGCAACTTCAACGGTTCCCTGTTCGATATCACGCGGACCGACCGTGAGTCGCAGGGGAACGCCTTTAAATTCATATTCAGTGAATTTCCATCCGGGTTTATGGGTATCCCTGTTGTCATATTTAACAGAGATCCCCTTGTCTTCCAATGCTTTTTTGATAGGAAGCACCGTATCAGAAATCTGAGCAAGCTGCTCAGCGGTTTTAAATACCGGAACAATAACCACCTGAATCGGCGCCAGTTTGGGTGGGAGTACCAGTCCGTGGTCATCGGAATGCGACATGATCAATGCACCCATCAACCGGGTGGATACACCCCAGGAGGTAGCCCATACATAATCAAGCTGGTTTTCACGGTTCAGGTATTTCACATCAAATGCTTTTGCGAAATTTTGTCCCAGAAAATGTGAAGTACCGGCCTGAAGCGCTTTCCCATCCTGCATCAACGCTTCAATGGCATAGGTTTCAATGGCGCCTGCAAACCTTTCTGCCGGTGATTTTGTTCCTTTTACGACCGGAATCGCCATCCAGTTCTCGGCAAAATCGGCATAAACGTTCAACATCGTTTCAGCCTCCATTACAGCTTCCTCGCGGGTAGCATGAGCGGTATGCCCTTCCTGCCAGAGAAATTCCGTGGTACGCAAAAACAACCGTGTCCGCATCTCCCAGCGAACCACATTGGCCCACTGATTGATGAGTATCGGAAGATCGCGGTATGATTTAATCCAATTTTTATAGGTATCCCAGATTATTGTTTCAGAAGTTGGTCTCACAATCAGTTCTTCCTCCAGTTTGGCATCTTCATCTACGATGATCCCCTTGCCGTCGGGAGAGTTCTTAAGCCGGTAATGAGTTACAACAGCACATTCTTTGGCAAACCCCTCCACATGACTCGCCTCTTTGCTGAAAAATGATTTCGGGATGAAAATCGGGAAATAGGCATTTAAATGACCAGTGTCTTTGAACTTCTTATCCAGCACTGCCTGAATCCGCTCCCAAATGGCATAGCCATAGGGTTTGATCACCATACACCCGCGTACCGCGGAATTTTCGGCTAAATCAGCCTTGATAACCAGATCGTTGTACCATTGAGCATAATTTTCTGCCCGCGTAGGAAAATCTTTAGCCATGTTGATAGTTTGGTATGAGATTTGTTAATTATTCACTTGCATTTTACATTGGCAAAAGTACGAAAAATATCCCTATCCTGTAAATGCAAACCCATCACACAATACTTTAAAGAGAACGCCTTATGAAAACACTAACATGGATTATCGCGATTATCGCCTTGACAATCAGCGCATGCACGACCCAGAAGCTGGCAACTTCTTCAGGCAACGACGATGTGTACAATTCATCCCCCCAGCCTAAAGTTGTGTACTCCAATGCCACCGCATCGCCCGCTCAAGGCGCTCAGGTTGTTACTTCTCCCGACAACGCCGCCAAGCAGAAACCGGCGTCTTCAACATTTGAGGAGGACTACAACGATTATTCATACACAAACCGGATCAACCGGTTCAGCAACAAGGATACCACGGTTGGTTACTTTGACGATGCCTATTCCGGAGCCGCTTCGGGTGGAAATCAGAGCAGCAACGAACCAAATGTCAACATTTACCTTGGCGCCGGAGCCGGTTATGGTGGCTATTACGGATCTTCATTTTCCTATGGAATGGGTTGGGGCTATCCTTACTCAAACTGGGGATGGGATTATGGATGGGGATGGGGTTATCCTTATTATTATGGCGGATATAGTCCCTGGTATAATCCATGGTACAGCCCATGTTGCTATTGCTATGGGTACAATGAATACTATCCTTATTACGCATCCAACACCTACTATGGCTCCAGAAAGTCATTGTACAGAACAGATGGAGGCACAGGAGCCCCCAATGCCCGCAGTGCCTCATTGAACCCAGGCAGCGCCTACGATCGTTCCAGACCCTCGGTGACGCCTTCCTATAACAGAAGCACAGTTCCTTCACCAAGAACTACGCAGCAAACCACCCGTACCACCCCTGCCAGCCAGGAAAAATACAGGTACTCCCGTCCGGCTAATGACAAGCAATCGGGATACCAAAGAACGACCACCCAAAGAACCGGCCAGGCTCAGGGTCAGACTACCCGTCAACAGCCGACACCAAGATACGTCAGACCTGAAAATGCCAGCGCAGCCCAACGATCGGGATCTGCCCAAAGTTATTCGTCTCCTGTTTACCGTCAGCCAAAATCGAGTCAGGAATACCTGGCGCCAAGATCACAAAACCCGGGAACTACGAGAACTGGCAATCAAAATACAGAAGTAAGAACCGGATCAGGCTCATACAACACCGGAACCCGTCAGAATACAACACCGGGGACCAGCAGGACATACAGCCCACCAACCAGGTCAGGTTCGTCGGGTTCATCAGGTTCGTCAGGTTACACAACCCCTCGCAGCAACTCAAATTATACTGCGCCCACCCGTTCCGGCAACAGCGGATCTTATTCAGCGCCCTCAAATTCCAATAGCGGAGGAAGCTATTCTGCCCCATCAAGATCAAGCGGAGGCAGCGGAGGTTCACCATCCGGTGGTGGAAGTGGCAGTGGTGGCAGCAGCAGTGGCGGTGGCGGAAGACGCAGGTAATTTTTTTCACATTGTAATACTGACTACCATGAAAAAAACATTCATCATTATCCTGTTTTTAAGCTTGTCAACCTCCCAGGTATTTACCCAAACGGCTGCTGATGCACTGCGCTATTCGCGTGTTTTTTACAGTGGCACTGCCAGGTTTAACGGGCTCAGCGGCGCATTTGGCGCCTTAGGCGCTGATTTCTCAACACTTGCCACCAATCCGGCAGGGATCGGATTATACAAGGGATCGGAGATGACGATGACCCTTGCGCCAACCATCGGAAATTCTTCGACGATGTACAATGGGTCAAATGCAACCGATAACCGGGTTAACCTTGGTTTGGGAAATTTCGGAGTTGTTTTTAACATCACCCCTTACAATAAGAACAAATCAGGCGCGCTTAAAAATATCAACGTCGGTTTTGGCTTCAACAGGCAGAACGACTTCAACAACCGTGTGGTGATCAACGGAGTGAATGCAAAAAACTCCATGATGCAAAGCTACGCCAACACGCTGAACGATGCTCAAACTCCACCCCGGTATGTTCAGGATGATTATCCTTTTGATATCGGACTGGCTTATGGCACCAATCTGGTTTATTTCGATTCAGCCACCAACAAGTACTATTGCGATGCCATGTATGGTGGTGTAACTCAAAATAAGCAAATCGAGACCTATGGTTCAATGAATGAACTTGATTTTTCGATCGGCGCCAACTTTTCAGATAAGCTATTCGTTGGGCTGACTTTTGGGGTACCATCCATCAACTATTATGAGAACAGTGTTTATAAGGAAACCCGGACAAAAGACACCATCCCGAATTTCATTTCCATGAATTACTACTATGATCTTCACACCCGCGGAACCGGGATCAACTTCAAGCTGGGACTTATTTATAAGCCTGCTGACTGGGTGAGGATCGGAGCAAGTTTTCATACCCCGACCTGGTACCCCAGCATGAGAGATCAATGGTCGGCCAGCATGCAGTCAACTTTTACCAACCCCGACTGGAACGCCACGCAATACTCTCCGCTGGGTTCGTATGATTACCGTTTAACCACGCCATTGAGAGCGATGGGCAGTGTTGCATTTATCATCGGGAATTATGGTCTGGTCAGCGCCGATTACGAATATGTGAACTATTCACAGGCCTACTTCAATTCATCTTATGATGACTATAAAACGGTGAATGATCAGATCAGCGCTGATTACAAATCCTGGGGGAATATCCGTGTCGGCACTGAATGGAGATTGGCCGACTTCCGTATCCGGGGCGGTTTTGGATACTTCAGCAATCCGTATAAGGGGGGCGCCAGCAACAGTGATCGGATTCAGGTATCGGGAGGACTTGGCTACAGGGGCAAGCATGTATTTGCCGACGTGACCTATGTGTGGTCAAAAATGAACCAGGATTATTACCTGTATGATGCCAGCATGGTGAATCCTGCCACAATCAGCTACTATACCAACACCGTTTCCACAACAATTGGATTCAGATTTTAGACTTGCTGATTTTCAGCCTGTTCAAACCAGCCTTTGCCTTTTGGTGAAGGCTGTTTTTGTATTCCTGGGGTTTGATTGACAGGCAAAGTTGATACGCACTATCTGCCTGAGGAAAAACCCCTTTGTTTTCGTACAGTAAACCCATCTGAAAGGCAGCGCCTGCTGCAAAATACCAGGGTTCATTTTTCCCGCGCAAAATTGTTAACCTGTAGTTTTCAATGGCTTTTACGAAATTTCCTGTCTCATGGTAAATTCTACCCAGGCGATAGGTATATTCCACCATATCCCGTTTTGATTTCACGATCGTCTTCACCGGATTATTCAGCAGTTCATTGATGGCAAGGTTGTAGTACCCCCCGTCGAACAGCAAACGGGTGCGCAGCAATATGATGTTGGGCGCCTCCCCTTTGGTGGCTTCGAAACCAGCCTGTTTATCCTCATCCACCACAGAAGCCCCCTGGGTCAAAGCCTGGTTGATATTTTGGCGATAGCCAACTGAATCTCCCTGCAACAGGTTTACCCAGGCTAATTTCTGCCATGCCGAACGAATGTAATTCCGGCCTCTGAAACCGGAGATAAACCGTTCAAAGTAAACGGAAGCACCAGGGTCAAGTTTGTTAAGCCTGGCCATTCCTTCGAGGTAGTCGAGATAACAAAACCGGAATGTTTGTGAATCAACATGGCGTTTGCGGAGTACCGTCAACGCCTCGTCATTTAACCCGTTTTTCATCAGGATCGTTGCCCTGCCAAACGTCAGCAACGGACTTGTCATTTCCCGGTCATTGTTCAACGGATCATTAAACAGGTCAAGCAAGGCCAGGGCATCCTTTTTATTTTTCTGCAGGTTAACAGACAGAAAGGCAAGAAAAAATGTTGCCTGTGGTTTATATAACCGAATAATTTTATCGGGACCGGTATAAGATGCTACCTGTCGAATTTCACGCATTCCTGTTTCAACTGATCCATCGAGACCGATGAGGTTGCTCACCCATTTGTAGTTGTCGGGTACCAAACCCGCCATGACATGAACCACACCCAGGCCTGTTTTATTGATGAAAAAGGTTGGAAACTTTGCTTCATTGGCAGAAAACAGTGCATGTGCTTTCCTGATTTCGAAAGCGGCTGCCGTATAATCTCCGAATTTAAGTCTGGCAATGGCCCATTGAAGATGTACTTCGCCCAGACAAAAGTTGTAATATGGGGAATCCTTATCCCCTCCTTCCAGGGCCATCACCCGATCCCCTTTTTTATCTTTCAGCTGGTCGTAAACTTTTCGCTCTTCCCCGATAATCAGGGTTAAAAAATCAATGTAATTTTCCAGATAAACCGGGATCAGATTACCGGGATCCGCCTTCTTTTCGATGGCGATCAGCTTGTGGGCTTCGGCAAACTGCAATGAAATGATCGCCTGGTATGCTTGCTGACAGTTTTCATCAAAATTGAATTGTGACTGCGACCGGGGTATAAAAAGCAGAAAAGCGCCCGCGATCAGGATAAACCTGACCCAGGGCGCTTTCCATGGGTTAATTTTTCTGATCATTAATCCATTGCGTTCACAATACCATCGTCGACCAGAATACGGCCACAATATTCGCAAACAATGATTTTTTTATGCATCCTGATGTCTAACTGATGCTGGGGAGGTATTTTGTTGAAGCATCCGCCACAGGCATCGCGTTCGATTTGCACCACGGCTAAGCCATTGCGTGCGTTTTTACGGATACGGGTATAGGCGGTGAGCAGACGTTCTTCAATAAATTGTTTGTTTTCCTCTGAGGTCTTGATGAGGTCGTTTTCTTCCTTTTCGGTTTCGGCAATGATATCATCCAATTCATTGCGTTTGATCTCCAGGTCATTTTTACGATCCTGCAACTGCTTCTGATAACGTTCAATTTCTTCCTTCTTCAGGTCAAGGTTAATCTGACCCTCCCTGGCTCTTTTTTCAGACAATTGAATTTCAAGATTCTGATATTCAATCTCCTTGGTCAAAGAATCGTATTCACGGTTGTTGCGCACATTCATCTGCTGGTCTTCATACTTTTTGATCAAAGCAAAAGCATCCTTCACAGCGGTTTTCTTCTCGGTGATCGATTTTTCCATCACAAGGGTTTCCTGAATGTGATTGTCGACCCGCGTTTCGAGCCCGGCGATTTCATCTTCAAGGTCCTGAACCTCGAGTGGCAGTTCACCACGGATGATCCTGATCTTATCGACCTGGGAATCTACTTGCTGCAAAGTGTATAGTGCGATTAATTTTTTTTCAATGGTAATTTCGACTTTATCATCAGCACCCTCTGATTTGGCTTTGGGAGCAACCTTTGCCACTGCTTTTTCTCCAATCACCTCTTCACTTTTCGCAACATCAGTTTTTACAGGTGCAGCTTCTTTGGCTACAGCCGGCTTGGCTAATTTTGATGGTTTGGAGGTAGCGACTGGCGTGCTTGTTGTTTTTGCCATAAACTCTTTTTTAAAAATAATGAACAGGATTGGTATTTACTTCTGAAATAAGGAATGCAAAATTA
>JBAXFM010000130.1:0-13589 GCA_037139855.1 Bacteroidota bacterium | reverse complement strand
TTTTTTTGATTTTTACCCTATGCAATACGATCCGATAAAAAAAACACTGGGAAAAGTATTCAATAAAACACCTTTCCTGCGGATATTGTTTTACAAACTCCTCGATTTGCTGCTCTTACGCGCATGGCATGTTCGGAAAGAGATCAGGAGCTGGGCCGGGAAATCTCAACCAGACCAGGGAAAAAATCAACGATTCATCCTGGATGCCGGTTCAGGATTCGGGCAATACACCTATTTCCTAACCGGATTATCCACCCGTTGGTTCGTGGATGCCGTTGATGTAAAGGACGAACAGATCGCTGATTGTAATGCCTTCTTCACCCGGATCAACCGAAAAAATGTCCTTTTTGAAAAAGCAGACCTTACACAGTTTTCAAAACCCGACCGGTTCGACCTTATCCTTTCCGTTGATGTGATGGAACACATTGCTGATGACGAAGCAGTTTTTCGCAATTTCTATGATTCATTAACACAGCAGGGGCTATTACTTATTTCGACCCCTTCGGATCAGGGCGGGTCTGACGTGCATGACCATGAAGAAGGTGAATCCTTCATTGACGAACATGTTCGGGACGGGTATAATATCAGGGACATTCAGGACAAACTCCATCGCGCAGGTTTTATGAAAACTGAAGCCCGTTTTACCTATGGAACACCGGGGAAGATCGCCTGGCTCCTTTCAATGAAATATCCGATTCTGATGCTCAACGCAACAAAACTCTTTTTCATTGTTTTGCCCTTATATTACCTGCTTACCTACCCTGTCGCGTTTTTCTGCAATTGGCTTGATACCAAAATGGTCCATGAAACCGGGACAGGGTTGATCGTGAAGGCATGGAAGTAATGGGATGTCAAAATGCAAAAGGCAAATGGCAAAATGCAAATGGCAAATGGTAAAAGTCAAAACCGTCATTCGTCAACTGTAATTCGTAATTCTTAATTCGTAATTCCTTTGAACTTCCCCTTCTATATCGCCCGTCGGTACTTGATTTCAAAGAAATCGCACAATATCATCAACATTATTTCCGGAATATCGGTGATTGGTGTGGCCATTGGCGCCATGGCTCTGATCATTGTTCTTTCGGTTTTCAATGGGTTTGACAAACTGGTTGTTTCGCTGTTCAGCTCATTCAATCCCAGCATACAGATCACGGTAAATCATGGAAAAACATTCAATGTCAAAAGCTTTCCCCTTGAACAATTGCGAAAAATCCCGGGTGTATTGCATATCACGGAAGTGATTGAAGAGGATGCATTGATGAAATACAAGGATAATCAGACCATTGTCACCATCAAAGGGGTGAGTGAATCCTATACAGGAATGAGCGGTTTGGATTCCATGATGGTTGAAGGAAATTTTGTGTTGCAGGATCAGGATAAAGATTACGCCATTTTGGGTTATGGCGTTGCAGGCGCCCTCAATGCCAACCTACAGGACTACATCAACCCGATTTCTGTTTACGTGCCCCGTCGGGATGCCAGCTTTTCCGGCGGATTCGAAAATGCCTTCAATTCTGAAATCATTTTCCCATCAGGCTTTTTTCAGATCCAATGGGAATACGATGTTAAATATGCCATTCTGCCTCTGCGTTTTGTTAAAAAGTTGCTTGATTATGGTGATGAGCGAACTGCCATTGAAATTGATCTTGCAAAGAACGTTGATCAAAAGGCCGTACAAAAGAAAATAGAAATGCTCGTCGGCCAGCAATTTATCGTTAAAAACCGTTACCAGCAGCAGGAAATTCTTTATAAGATCATGGTTTCTGAAAAAAATTACATCTTCATGATCCTTACCCTCATCCTGATCATTGCCACTTTCAATGTGATCGGAACATTATCCATGCTCATCCTGGATAAGAAAAAAGACATTGCTGTGCTGCAAAGCATGGGGGCCAGTCAAAATCTGATCCGGCGCATCTTCCTCCTCGAAGGGGTATTGATCTCATTCATTGGCGCTGTGCTGGGACTGTTGCTTGGAGCCATTATTTGCTGGGTGCAAATTAAATTCAGTTTGATCCGCCTGGGATCGGCCGATAGCAGTTTTGTCATCAGCGCTTATCCGGTAAACATGCAAATCACTGATTTCATTGTCGTCTTCCTGACCGTTTTGACCATCGGATTTCTGGCGGCATGGTATCCTGTATATAATATTAAAAAAGTGCATGTGGGAGAGATAAAACTTGATTAATCGTATCATTATAAAATGTACTTTTGTTTATTCAGTCAAAAAAGGTAACCCATTAATTTGATCCCTATGCGTAAAGCCTTCGTACTCCTCACAATTTTAGCCTGGTCAGTGGCCGGGTTCAGCAGCAACTGGATTGATATCAAGAGCGCATTGCCGGTTCCGGCGAAAATCAGCCTGGTTTCTTCAACGATCGACCGGTCAACCATCCGGTTTACCATGGATGGATTCAACCTTCGCGAGGTGCAAACACCAAACGGGTCAGCCTTTTTAGTGGAGGTCGATCATTCGACACCTATCCTTGAAGCCGGCGCACCCGATTTGCCGAAATTAACGGCATCACTGGTCATTCCTGATCAGGCCGGGATGAGTTTCAGGGTTATTTCTTCAAGTTACAAAGACTATCCCAACATTCAAATTGCCCCTTCCAAAGGGGTGATTACGCGGGATATTGATCCTTCAACTGTTCCATACACTTTTGGATCAATCTATTCCACTGATAAATTTTACCCCGGATCACTGGCCGATAACCGTGAACCCTATATCATCCGCGATGTTCGCGGTCAAACCCTTATCGCCTATCCCTTTCAGTATAATCCGGTTTCCAAAACCCTGCGCGTTTATTACAACCTGACCATTGAACTGTATAAAACAAGTGAAACCGGAACTAATCCATTACCATTGACTGGCGGTGTGAAAAAAATATCCCAGGATTTTTTGTCGGTCATTCGCCATCAGTTCGTAAATTCCGATGCCATGACCTACACACCTTTAGGCGAATACGGGAATCTGCTGGTGATTTGCTACGGTCCGTTCATGAACGCCATGCAGCCTTATGTAAACTGGAAACGTGCTGAAGGCTATCAGACAGTGATGTTGAATAAAGACTCTGTTGGTTCCACGGCCGCACAAATCAGAACTTTTATTACAAATTATTACAACACCAAAGGATTGACCCATGTATTGCTTGTGGGTGATGCGGCGCAGATTCCGACCAACACAGGGGGGAGTTTAGGCGGGCCTTCCGACAATGCATATGGATATACTGTCGGAACCGACCATTATGCCGATGTGTTTATCGGCAGGTTCTCCGCCGAAAATGAAGCACAGGTTCAAACCCAGGTGCAGCGTACCCTTGATTATGAACAGAATCCTCAGTTTCTTACCGATGACTGGTACAGCACAGTAATTGGTATCGGTTCCGACCAGGGTCCGGGCGATGATGGTGAAATGGATTATCAGCATATCAGGAATCAGCAAACCCAGTTGCTTGGCTACAAATACACCTGGAACCCCGAACTTTTTGACGGATCTCAAGGCGGCAACGATGCATCAGGAAATCCAACTCCTCCCATGGTTGCTACAGAGGTGAACGCCGGAGCAAGCCTGATCCTTTATACCGGTCATGGCAGCAATACCTCATGGGGAACAACCGGCTTCAGCAATAACAACGTCAATCAACTCACCAACGTCGGAAAACTTCCTTTTATATGGTCTGTTGCCTGCGTTAACGGAAATTTCACTACCGGCACATGTTTCGCCGAAGCCTGGTTGCGTGCGTCTCAGGGCGGCCAGCCAACCGGCGCTATTGCATTCCTGGGTTCAACCATTAATCAGAGCTGGAATTCTCCCATGGAAGGGCAGGACGCCATGACCAATATCCTCATTGAATCTGATTCAAATAACATCAAAAGAACCTTTGCAGGTTTGTCCATCAACGGATGCATGAAAATGATTGATGCTTATGGCACCGATGGCGCAAACATGGCCGACACCTGGACTGTTTTCGGGGATCCGACCATCATGGTGAGAACAGCAACCCCTCAACCAATTACTGCACAATATAATCCAACACTTTTCGTGAGCGATTCCTTATTTGCGGTTAATTGCGCAGTGAATGGAGCAAGGGTCACCGCAACACTTGCCGATACCATCCTTGCTACAGCCATTGTTGTTAATGGTTCTGTCAATCTTACTTTCCCTGCACTAACAGTGGCTCTGGACACCATTCACCTGGTTATTACGGCATACAACATGCTTCCTTACACTGGTGACCTGATCATTCAGGCCATCCCCGGACCCATTGTAGCCGGCTTTACCGGACTTCCCACCAGGGTTGTTCCTGGCCAGTCTGTTGCATTTGCTGATACTTCAACCGGAAACTCTACCACCTGGCACTGGGACTTCCCAGGGGGAACACCGGCATTTTCCAATGAAAAAAATCCGGTTATCACTTACGAAACAGTGGGAACCTATGATGTTAAACTGATTGCCGGCAATGGTTTTTCCACCGACAGTGTGTTGGTTGTGGGGTATATCGTCGCAGATTTTCCGGCAGGAACCAGAGACAATGCAGAATCTTTCACCTGCACTGTGTCGCCCAATCCAGGTAATGGTATCTTCACACTGAAATTGAATTCATCCCAGGCAGATGTATTGGAACTTACTGTGTATGATATGATCGGAACCAGGGTGTTTTGCGAGAAAAACTTTAATGTCAATGGCCAGTTCACCAAAGTCATTAACCTGACAACATTGCCTGAAGGAATTTACTTTCTGAAGCTGGCAGGGAAGCAACTAATGACCACCCAGAAACTGGTTATCAGAAAGTGATTCGCCAGGAATGGTTCCTTGTAAACCTTTATTCGTTTAATGACGAATCATAATTTTTTTCACCACGCTTACCTGCCCTTCTGATTCCAGTATACAAAAATAGAGGCCATCAGGAAAACCATCAGTATAGAGAATTTCTTCTCCGGCTGACCTCTCAATGGGTTTCTCCACTATTTTATTGCCAATCAGATCGTGTACCGTAAGTTTTGCAGGAGCGGAAAATGGCTTCCAGTTCAGCTTCACAACAGCATTGGCTGGATTTGGGGAGGCAACCAATGCATTAAGTGCGATCATACTTTCCTCCAAACCAAGTGGACGTGCCCGGAAGATCACTTCGATTGCCACTGAATCGGAAGGTTTCGAACCATCAAACCAAACATACCTGATCTTGGAGTCTCCTGAATATCCATAGGATTCATACGTAGCATCAAATTTGGAAATCAAAGCCCCTGCAGGTATATCAATAGGGTGTTTTGAAACCATTACGGAGGGTATGTAGCATACATCCCAGCAAAAAGTGTTATCGGAGTTCGGCAGGATATTGATATAGACTTTTTTGCAAAAAACAGACTTTGTTGCGGCACTTACATTTTTTACTTTCATATAAAAAACATAGGGTTTTGAGGCATCAAGTTCTTTAACGAGCGTCTCCCCATTTTGTCGTTTAACATCTTGTCCACCAACGGATTCATACATTTCCAGGCTCTGTGCAAAACCCATCACCCCCGTAATCAGGAGCAGGATGGATATTAAAGCTGTCTTTTTCATCGGTTATTGAATTTGAATTTTCGTTGAGTAAACCTGCTGGTTTAAATCCATGCGGATCAGGTAATTCCCGGACGGGATGGCTGATGCATCAAATTCCAGATTATACAAACCTGAATCAAGTTTTTGATCAGTCAGTGTTTTCAAACTTTTCCCATTCATATCAATCAGTTCTATTTTTGCTTTGCCTGACTCAACGATGCTGAGATGGATTTTGGCCGTCCCATTCACCGGGTTGGGGAACACCCCAAGTATTGCGTTATTTGCCGGGGTGACCTGCTCAACTCCCATAGCCCTGGTGACTCCCTGTTTGATCGCCTGCTGGATCTCGGAATAGTTCAGGGGGCCTTGCAACTTGTCGATGTAAAGGATCACATCACAATTGGAATCAACCCACTCTTCATCAACATCCATGACAAAAGTTCTGGTGACAGATGTTTGCTGTGCCCAGTTGCCGTTTACAATTATATCGCCAACCGGAATAAAATTCAATGCGCGAAGCACAAACCGATGGTTGTAGGTGTCGCCTCCCGGGCATTCGGGAAAATGCTCCTGATAACCTATCAGGTTGCTCTCAACTATAGCCGCATTGATCCTGTAAATTCCATTCATATTGGGCAGAAGGGCAGTCGATTTAACCACTACCTGCAACATACGGCTAACAGGATCGTAGATTCTTGAAACAATCTCCATTTTCACCGGTGATTCGGGCATGCGGGCATACCTTGCATTTACGGTATCAACAATTACATCAACTACTGACGGGATTCCCATCCGGTTCACACCGGCTGCCCCATCACTTTCAAAATGGAGTGAATCGACAAGTGGCCGAAAATCATTGTTCTCATAGGCCGACATGGTTGAATGGATGGCGATGATAATGGTGTTGGGATGACTCTTCAGGATCACCTTTTGCAAAACGGTATCCATGCACGGGCAATGACCGCAATTGGTGCTGGTAAGATCATCGATCAGAATGTTACGTGGGTTCTGTGCAAAACCTGCCTGAGCGAAAAGCAGAAAAAAAACGACAATAACTGGTAGAACTGTTTTCATAGCCTGATGTTTTAGGTATTAACTGGTAAATATAAGCAATATTCACATGACAGTCAAGTGTCCAGGCAACTAAAATCCCTATTTCAAACAACTTCAACAATAACCGTTCTGATCCTGTTAATAACAAATCATTATTTGATATACGATGATTTGGCCACATGAAGGACCTCATTGGTAGCGGCATTACTGATAAAGGCAATCACCGTACAATGGGCCGGAACCCAGTTTTTGCCATTGAAATCACAGGTATAAGTTTTGCTTATAAGATTGTTAACAGAAGGATTTGTTGCAATCTCATCCCCAAAAGGAGATTCAGTCCCGTTGAGTTTCATCGAACCTCTTAACATATGCATGAACCTGAAATGCTTGACGAGGGGTATTGAATCTCCTGCAACGCTGTTTCGTTGTCCTCCATAAATGCTGTCTTCGAGAATACAAACTGAAAGATTTACCTTGACGTTATAACTTACCAGGAATTTTACATCAACCTTTGTGCTTAGTAATTTAGTCTGGCTGGTATAGGTGTTATGAACAGTCATCACAGCAACCTTGGGCAATCCCAGAGCAACCTGAATGGCAGAAATCCAATCGGAAGTACCAAGAAGGGTGTTTCCCTTATAAGGCCGTCTGTTTACCATCCCGGTCGGATACCCCTGCGGTGCGAAAAAAGCATTCCATGCATTGCCTGGTGTACTTGTATAATCAGCTGACAGGTAAGGATCATTCGGAATTGGCTTGGCAAAATCACCTGCATGCACCGCAATCGCAAATATCTGCCCGGCATATAATTCCTGGATTGAATTGGCCATTTTGCCGGCAGGAGCACAGTTGGGACAAAGATGACCAGTGTAATCTTCAAGAAGAATATATCTTTTAGTGGTGTCGACCGCTACCCCTTTCACCGTATAATATGGTTCGCTTATTTTTGTACATGATTGGAGCAACATACTGCCTGAAAGCAGAAAAAGGAATATATATAAATTCGTTTTCATATTGTTTGCAAGTTTTTGTTCGGATTCTCAAATTACACTATCAGATAATCATCAGAAACTGCTTGTTACAGTCAGGGTAAGCCCATTGGTTGCAGGCACAAACCGGCATACACCGCCCACACAGATAATTCCTTCACGTTGTCTGCCATAAGATACGGCAATCCGGGTTGAATGGTTTGTGTATCCGGCACTCAGGGTGTAATAATTCAAACGCTGTGATGCAACGGTATTCCCATAATTATACTGATCCACCACAGAAACAAACCAGTCGGGTGAGATGGTTAATTCAACCAGTCCGGCAACCCAGTTGCCCTTATCCTGTTTGGTAAATAATCCCTGGACTTCCCACCGGAGCGTATGCTTTTTGGTTATGTTCCAGGCGATGTCGGCAATCCCGATTTGTGAATAAATTGTTCCGTAATCACCGGGTGCATGTCCTTCTACAATATCCTTGTTGTAAGTTTGGTAGAGATAAGTAAATATCCCTTTCCATTTCTTGCCGAATTTCTTGCTTACCTCTATATTGCCATCCTGGTAATAAACATCTTTGCCCACGCCATAAAAAGTGGATGTATATCCCTGGGTTCCGATCTGTCCGACGAGTGTTGTATCGTTCAGTGGGGTCTTTTTAAGCCCATTCACCTGGGAAAAATTTGCCGCAATGGACAACCCTGTCTTTCCTCCAAGGGCTGATTTCTTCGCAAAATGAATGGTAACCGTCCCTGAAATTCCGACTTCACCATTGGGTTGTGTTGAATACGGATACATGCTGGCCAGGGCATAGGAATGTTCCTTGGTTATTGAAGGCAGATAGTTGATATTAAGCATGTTGTTCGTTAATGACCTGTCTGATTTATAACTCAGATTATCGATCCATTTCGACATGACAGAAATCCCCAGGCCCGTTTTTGAAAATGACAAATTGGTGAATAACCCGTCTCCGTTTTTATATATATGGTTATTCATGGTGTTCGGATCATTTATTTTATGGGCATATTCGGTAAACCAGTTAAAGTTGCTGATGTTCAAATTGAAACGCCCACCATAATTTGAAACATTTTCCGGCAGTTTGAGTTCAAGAATCTTCCCGTTTGAAGGTATGTTCTTGGTGGTTCCCTGCTGATAATCGCTCACAAATGAGCCTCCAAGTGTTAATTTGACTTTGGCATCATTCAGGCTTTTGAAAATATCATTCAGATAGAAATCAGCATCAAACCCTTTCACGATTCCGCGGTTATAATCCTTATATGGTTCCCAATAATAACGTTGCACGCCATAAACTCCCTTAAAGGTGATTCCCTTGGTTGGCATCACTTTTACCCGGAGTCCACGCAACGAGTTATCATACCCGAGTGTCCATTCCTGGTAGGTTCGCAACATCATTCCATAACCGAACTGTTCATAAAAGTTACCGGCTGTAATATCGATAAAATCATTCTTATAATTGACATACCAGTAGGGTACGCCGACCCCGTTGTACTGAACGTCATACCCCGTAAGCGGTGGAAGATAGGCCTCAAAACGCATGCCGGCAGTAAAATTGCCAAGGGAATAATTAACCTCCGTAAAGGCATTCATCCTGATTAATTTTCCGGCAAGGGTGGAATCAGTAATCCCTGTTTTGGGATCGGTGAGATAATAGGTTGCATCGGCCTGCATGCTCCCATGAACTTCACTCCCTTTCAGGAAATCCTGCGCCTTCAGAAGCACTGGTGTTGAAAACAATACTGCCATTGTTCCCACCAAAAAAATGATTTTTCTTTTCAAGGTATATGATTTTTACAATAAACCACTTTTGTGAACTATTTTATCTCTTCGCCCCTGTTAAGTTTACGAACCATGTCGATCAACCCCAATTCATCGCCTTCGGAAAAGGAAGTGTGTTGAAAAACGACCTCCCCTTTCCCGTTCAACAGAAAAGTATGTGGGATGGGGCCCACGTTCATAGCACGTTTAAAATCGCTGTTGGGATCAAGCAATACGGTAAAATCCCAACCTTTGCCGTTGACCATCGGCCCGACCAGGGTCATGGAACGGGAATCGTCCACTGAAATGGCATAAAGCTTTACGCCGGTTTCGGTGACCCAATCATCATACACATCAGAAATGGTGGTTAATTCGCGTACACAGGGTTTGCACCAGGTAGCCCAGAAACTGATGATGATGGGTTTGCCGTTGTTGGTGATACTGTCGGAGGTGAATGGCAGACCTTTCACTGTTTTAAGTTTAACGGTCGGCAGTTGTTTATAGGCAAAAACACCCTCCTGGGCAAAAGAACAAGAGGAGATCAGGGCAAGCAACAAGAAAATTCTTAGTGTCTTCATTTGAACGATTGTTAATTATTCAACAAAGATAAAAATTTATTGATTCAGCACAATTATACGAATTAAATCCAGAAACCTGTCGGTGATGTATGTTGTTGACCACAATTGGATCTATCAATATCTACTGGTTCGATTCCGATTAATCGTTTATAATATATATACCTCCAGAATTTTGGCTTTTATTGAAGGATAAATGGTTGCCTGCTCAATCACCGCAGGAAGAAGAACAACCTCACCGGCTTTCAGTGAAACGCTTCCTTCACCGGTATTTATTGTTGCCTCACCCTCAACACAGATGTAAATGACAAATGAATCAAGAGCAGTGTAATCCTTTGCCATTTCCCTGTCGGTTTCAATCAGATTGGTCGTAAAAAACGGACAATCAACCAACGTGGATGGTTTGTTTAAAGCATGTTTATAGTTTGTACGATATGAATCAACCGGGCTGAAATCGATGGCTGCAAGAGCCAGATCAGTATGAAGTTCACGCGATTTGCCTTCACTGTCAACACGATCCCAGTCATAAATACGGTAAGTGGTGTCGGAGGTTTGCTGGATTTCGGCCAGCACGATCCCCGGACCCAGGGCATGCACCCTGCCAGACGGGATAAAAAAGACATCGCCTTTCTTTACTTTTTCGAAATTCAGAACCTCTTTCAGTTTTTTCTGGTTCAATGATTCCAGGTAAGTTGTTTCATTCATTTTCCTGTTGAATCCTGCAATCAGTTCCGCCCCCGGATCGGCATCAAGAATATACCACATCTCCGTTTTCCCGCTGCCGATATTCCTGCGGGCAGCCAGAGCATCATCCGGATGGACCTGTATGGAAAGCCAGTCGCTGGCATCAATAAATTTTATCAGGATTGGAAATTCATTGGCATAACGCGAATAAACTTTCTCTCCTACCAGCTCATCCATGTATATTTCAAGCACTTCATTGAGCTCATTGCCCTCCAGAAAGCCATTGGAAATAACGGTTTGACATTCTGCAACTCCCGACAATGCCCACACTTCACCACAGTTCGGAAGGGGTGAGAAGTCAAGTCCAAGGCTGGTTGTAACCTTTTGGCCACCCCATATTTTTTCTTTGAAAACAGGGGCGAATTTTAAGGGATATAGCATGTGGAAACGATTTACAATTTTTGATTTACGATTTACGAATTCAGCCTGCGAATTCCTCTGTGAAACTCTGTGGTTCTCTGTGGTCTCTGTGTAATTTTATTTACCTTTGGCTGACTATTTAAAAACAAAAATACGGAAATTAATGATCAAATCTCTTTGTGTTTTCTGTGGATCAAGTATTGGGAGGCAACTTCTTTATGCTGATCATGCCGCCAAACTGGCCCGATACCTGCTCTCCGAAAAAATCACCCTGGTTTATGGTGGCGCCAATGTGGGACTAATGGGCGTGCTTGCCGATACCATGCTTGCCGGTGGCGGAAAAGTGATCGGGGTAATGCCAAAATCGCTTGTTGAACGCGAGGTCGCCCATACCGGCCTTACCGAAATGCATATTGTGGAAGGGATGCAGGAACGCAAAGCGCTGATGGCTGATCTTTCCGATGCATTTATCGCACTTCCCGGCGCTTACGGCACGCTGGACGAGCTTTTTGAAGTCCTTACCTGGAATCAGCTCGGCATCATCAATAAACCAATCGGTTTGCTGAATATTGATGGGTTTTTTAACCCTATGCTGCAAATGCTGGATCATGCTGTGGCTGAAAAATTCCTGCGCCCCGAACACCGGAATATGCTCCTCACCCGGGATGACCTGATTCAATTGATGCATGACCTGGAAAACTACAAGCCTGTAACCGCCGCTAAGTGGATCGAACGATTAAAGGCCGGAGATATTTGATGCAGACAATGCAAACGATGCTGACAATGCAAACAATGCAGGAAACAGCCTCGCAAAGCTAATTTTGACTTTTGACTTTTGACTTTTGCATTTTGACTTTTCATCTATGTTTATAATCGGAATCACAGGCACACTGGGTGCCGGCAAAGGAACGGTGGTTGAGTATCTTGTCGAAAAAAAAGGTTTTGATCACTATTCGGTCAGGGCATTTCTGCTGAAGGAAATCAACCGGCGGGGGATGCCTGAAAACCGCGATAGCATGGTGGCTGTGGCAAATGAACTGCGCAGCAAAAACGGGCCATCGTATGTTACTGATCATCTTTACCATGAGGCTGCACTGATTGGAAACAGCTGTATTATTGAAAGCATCCGTACTCCGGGTGAAATTGATTCGTTGCGCAAGAAGGGGGAATTTTTTCTTTTTGCCGTGGATGCCACCCCCGAAATCCGCTTTCAGCGGATCCTCGAAAGACAATCTGAAACAGACCACATATCGTTTGATACTTTCATCGGTAATGAGGCCCGGGAAATGAATACCTCCGATCCCAACAAGCAGAACCTGAAAGCCTGCATCAAACAAGCCGATTTCCTGTTGCTCAACAATGGATCAAAAGAGGATCTTTTCAGAGAGGTTGAAAAAGTTCTGCAACAAATTACCTGATAATGGTCAGCTTCCTGATAACTGTGCCATATTGCCCCAGGAGCTTTATCGCATAGGTTCCGGGTGCAAGCGATGAGAGATCAACCTCAAATTCAGTTTCCCCGTTCCCTCTCCGGGAAAGTACAATTCTCCCGGTAAAATCAACCAGCATGATCTCCCTGATTTGATTTTTCCCCTGGTCATCTGTAATCTTACAGAAACCTTTTGCCGGGTTGGGATAAATGCGGATATTTCCTGAAGAAAGTTCATTAACTGCAATGTTAGAGGCGTTTTGCTTCACGGTTACAGTTTGGGTTTGCACGCCCGGGGCCGAAACCGTAAGGGTAGCAATCCTTTTGCTGAATAATGGATTCTCTGTATAGGTTGCTGTGATCGTACCATCACCGGGGCCTGAAGGCGTGACTGTACACCAGGAAGGAGCATCACTGGTTGCCGTCCAGGCGCCGGGACAAGTGATAGTGAAAGTAATTTCGCCGGCCGACATCGTTACATCCCGGTTTATTGGAGAAATGATCATGGTTTGCAACGGTGTCCCTGAAAGTTCGATATCATCGATGCACACGCCAAGTCCCCACCTGGCATTACCACAAAATCCAATCTGGATTTGGTTCAAACCCGTCGGGATCATGATGGATTGTTCAGTCCAGGATGAGATTGATTGTGTGAAGCTTTTTAACAACACCCAAGGCAACCCAGGATTAGCGCGGCAATAAACCTTCAGTTCATCCTGTCTTGACCCCCATTTTTGCATAAACATCCAGAATTTCAACTGGACATTTGTATATCCCGACAAATTAATGACCGGTGTTGACAAGGTATTCAAGTCGGGTGCTGTTGAAACATCAACCAAACACGCATTGTGCTCTCCCGAATGGGCGGTAGCCGGATAACCATAAATAACTCCAAGCCCGTTTCCTGCTATAAATTGCCAGGCAGGGTCAGTATTGTCTTCATACCAGCAGCCAGGCCGGTCGGAACTGGTTTCAAACCCTTCGGTATACGGGAGTGCGGCAATGTTCTCGCAAAGGGTCACCGCACTTCGGATCATTCCCGGAGAGTAACTGATGCCGGATAAAACAGACCAGGCTTTGTAGAAATAACGTTTGTTGGTTACCAGTTCGGTCTGTTTGAACAT
>JBAXFM010000129.1:0-13670 GCA_037139855.1 Bacteroidota bacterium | reverse complement strand
AGAATAGTGGACAGATTTGATTGATTGCAACCACTGGAAAAAAATGCTAAAACAACTTTTCCTCCCTTCAATCAAAAATCAACACCCTAATTCATTCTTAATTTGTAATTCGTAATTCGTAATTTATAATTCGTAATTCTTTTTTTTATGGGATATTTATTTACATCGGAGTCCGTATCAGAAGGACATCCTGATAAAGTAGCGGATCAGATATCAGATGCATTGCTTGATGAATTCATGAAATGGGATCCGGAATCAAAGGTGGCATGTGAAACCTTTGTTACCACCGGGCTTGTCGTTTGTGGCGGGGAAGTAAGAACGCAGGGATGGGTTGACGTTCAGGAAACCGCCCGGCGTGTGATTCGTCAAATCGGATATACAAAAGCCGAATATCGTTTTGATTGCGATTCGTGCGGTGTGATCTCTACCATTCATGAGCAATCGGCCGATATCAACCAGGGTGTGGTGCGTGAAAAGAAAGAAGATCAGGGCGCCGGTGATCAGGGGATGATGTTCGGTTACGCTTGCAACGAAATGGAAAACCTGATGCCCATGTCAATTGAACTGGCACATATTTTCCTACAGGAACTTGCTGACATTCGCAAAGAAGGCAAGCAGATGAAATACCTCCGCCCCGACAGCAAATCGCAGGTAACCATCGAATATGATGACAATGGAAAGCCATTGCGTATCGATACCATCGTGGTCAGCACGCAACATGACGATTTTATTCAACCCTCCGTTGCAACAGCAGAGGCAGAAAAAGAAGCTGAAAAGGCGATGCAGGACAAAATCACGGATGATGTCCGAAAAATATTGATTCCAAGGGTTAAAAAAACATTGCCTTCCAAAATCCAGAAACTTTTCCAGGGCGACTTCAAACTCCATGTGAATCCAACCGGCAAATTTGTCATCGGTGGTCCACACGGCGATACAGGCCTTACCGGGCGAAAGATCATCGTTGACACTTACGGAGGACACGGAGCACACGGTGGCGGAGCTTTCTCTGGCAAGGATCCTTCAAAGGTTGACCGTTCAGCCGCTTATGCAGCACGGCATATTGCCAAGAATATGGTTGCAGCCGGCGTTGCCGACCAGGTATTGATCCAGGTTGCTTATGCCATTGGCGTTGCTCAGCCTGTCGGATTATATGTAAACACCTTTGGCACTGCCCATGTTACTGATAAAAAAGGCAGCATTCTTACTGATGGCGCCATTGCCGAAAAGATCAATAAAATTTTCGACATGCGCCCTTATGCAATCGTAGAGCGATTTGGCCTGAAAAATCCAATTTACCAGGCAACAGCATCCTATGGCCATTTCGGACGTGACTTCTACACCAAAGAGGTAGACGTTTTTTATCCTGTAAAAGGATCAAAACCATCACGGACCAATGGGAATGGTAAAGAAGTATATGGAAAAACAGTTGATTTCTTTGCCTGGGAAAAGCTTGATTATGTTGACAAAGTAAAAAAAGCATTTGGCATTTAATGTGAAAATAACCCAATTTGTTGTTCTGATTTTCCCGTTAATCCTTTCTCTGAATGGGGAAGCGCAAATTGATATACAGCGCTATACCACTGCAACAGATACTTTTTACTGGAAACGATACACACATATACCGAAACCGCTCAGGGTGAACCTGAAGCGGTTTTCGGTTTCTCAGCCAGGCAAGAAAATCGAATCTTTTTTGTCGAAACAACTTAGTCAGTTTCCTCAATTTACCAATGATTCGGTGCCTCAATTTTCAATAAAGGATTTAAAAAAATGCCTCTATCCCGTCGACATCAACGGCGATAAGTTGCCTGATATGATCTTCAGCGGTTTTAGTGGCGGTGAATCGGATATTGTACGGATCTGGCTAAACCGAAAGGATAGTTTTGAGCTCATTTTTGAGGATTACCAATACATCTCAAAATTTAGAATGAGCGGAAATAAATTGGTGGAAATGCAAACGGGCGATCCCGGTTGTTGCGCCAATTATCTTTATTTTACCCGCGATTACAAGGTGGAGGAGGGAAAGAACGAACCCGTTTTCGTCAAAGGCAAGCAAACAGTTGCGTATCAATATACAGAAGAGCCTTTAACGTATTACCCGTTGCCCATTCCTTTTATTGCCAGAGCCGATACCATGCTCCTGAGGGCTTCGGCAGCACAGCAGAATGAACCATTTAATCCAAATCTCGACACCTTTGGCAATATCATTGCAAAATACCGGTCAAAGGCACGCGGAGTTGTGCTGGCATACAAATCAAACGGAAAAGGAAACGATTGGTTTTTTGTTGAAATATCGCCATCAGTTGCTCCTTCGGCTTCAATTCTTTATGACATTGACAAGATACCTACTTTTATCAGGGGATGGGTTTCGGGCAGAGCAATTCAGCTGGTGCAGTAATCATAAATTCCATATAGATTCAAAAAAAAGGCTGCCGGTTGAAGGCAGCCTTTTTACATTATGCGGAAACTGTTAGTGCTTCACAACTAATTTTTTGGTTTGACTGATTTTTCCATCCAGCATCAGAGAATAGAAATAAATGCCATCGCTCATACCCGCGGTATTGACTGTCATCTTACCAGCAACAGAGGGAACTTGTACTGTTTGCACGGTTGATCCTATTAAATTACGGATGACGATCGTACCTAGTGATCCGGCAGGAATTGCATAATTGAAACTTGCAGTGGCATTCGCAGGATTTGGATAAGCATTGGAGATCATGGCCTCACGCGTATTGGCCTCTTCTATACCCAATGGGAAGGTGGTATATTTGATTGTCACGCTCACCGAATCGTTCACATTTGATCTGTTAAAGAAAACCCATCGAACAACACTTTCACCCGATTTGAAATGGCTGTAGGCAATCTGGGTATAATGCGCGATAAATTCAGTATTGGTTTGTCCGGCCTCAATAGCCTGAGCATTGGGTGAAACAAAGGTAGTTGCTGGGTAGCAACTGCCCGCCCAACACATCGTTATTTCGGTTGAATCGATCATGTTGAGTTGTACTTTTTTACACAATACATTCATTGTTGAACTGCCTGTGTTTTTAACATTGAGGTAGGTGATAAGTTCCACACTATCCGGTGTTCCTGCCTGGATGATGGTATTGTTTGCCAGGATCGAACCATGGGAGTCAGACAGCGTTAAATTTTGTGAATAGCCAAAGAAAGCTACTACAGATATAAAATAAACAGAAAGTAACAGTTTTTTCATATGAAATTATTTAGGATCATGAGTTATGTTGCAAAATTACAACATTTTTCATTTACCGATCGAACCCGACCATAATATTTATTATTTTTGTCATGGTATAAAATAAAACCTTAACTATGAAAAAATTATTACTTTCTATCGCATTATCCTGCATTCTGTATTCAGGATACAGCCAATCGCAGCGTTTGGTGATGCTGGAAGAGTTTACTTCTGCCACATGCGGCCCCTGCGTTAGCAAGAACACGCAATTTCACACCTGGCAAACCCAGTATCCCGACAAGTTTACCTCCATTTATTATCATGTGAACTGGCCTGCGGCAGGTGACCCGATGAACCTGGCCAATCCCGCAGAAGTGGCGACAAGGGTGAGCTACTACATGCAGCCTTCCAATATGTATGTACCTTATTCCGTTCTGGATGGCAATTATTATAATGGTAGTGCTGGTGGATGGTCAATGACCAACATCAATGCACGGTATGCTGTTCCCTCCCCTTTTGAGATTCAGCTTCAACACTCGGTATCAGCCGGTCAGGATACCGTATTTTCCACCATGCTGATTAAATGCACGCAGGATGTCGTGGCCAGTATGACAGCCCACAATGTGGTCATTGAGAAATGGATTCACTTTAATTCCGCTCCATGCGCCAGTTCCAACGGAGAGCGTGACTTCTACAATGTCATGAAAAAGATGATTCCGGGTTCTTCAGGTACAACCTTGCCTTCTTCGATGGTTGCCGGTGATTATGTGTTGCTTGAAGGAGTATGGAAAGTGGGTCTCGTGTATGATTTTACACAAATCGCTTCTGTTGGCTTTGTTCAGGACAAAAGCACCAAAGAAATTTATCAGACGGCCAACAGTTCAGATGTCCCGCTTGTTCTGCCATACGCTACTGATTTACAAGTGACTGACATCCTCAATGTATTGCCGAAAACCTGTAAAAGCACCATTGCTCCATCGGTGAAAATCAGGAACAATGGAAACAACCCAATTACGAGCATGACCATCAAGTACAAGGTTAATGGCGGGCCCCTCAGCAGTTTTACCTGGAATGGTTCCCTGGCAAGTATGCAGAAGGTTGTAGTTGCCCTTCCTTCATATACCTATGATATTCTTGCACAGAATACGCTGACTGTTTTTACAACGAATCCAAACAGCGTTACCGACCAGTACCCGAAAAATGACACCCTCCAATTCAACTTCGCAACATCCCCGATTTCAACCGACCAGATAAAAGTGGCGCTGAGAACCGACAACTTTCCTCAGGAAACCACCTGGGAAATAAAAAACTCGTTGAATGTGGTCGTTGCCAGTGGCGGTCCCTATCCTGAGGCAAACAAACTTTATCAGACTACCATTACCCTGCCCCAGGCCGATTGCTATTCATTTATCATCACGGATACCGGTGGGAACGGCATTTGCTGTGCAAACGGCAATGGTGGTTATGAACTATCTTCAAGTGGAACTACGATTAAGCAAGGCGGTTCTTTCAGTTATTCCGAATCTTGCGAGTTCTTAATGGAATCTCCGTTAACCGTTGCAGAAATCAACAAGAACAATCCATTGATCGTTTATCCGAATCCATTTGATGGGTCGGCAAAGGTTTCATTTTATCTGAAACAAAACAATGAAGTAAAATTGACGCTGTATAGCGCTTTCGGACAGTTGGTCAGCACCCGTTCTCTGGGTACCCTGGATGCCGGACAACATGAAACCAATCTCGACGGGCAGAACTTACCACAAGGTGTTTATATTCTGCAATTGAATACAGGCTCAGAAGTTTATTCACGTAAAGTGTCGGTAGTCCGGTAAATAATTTAATCATTATGCGGTATCCTGATTTCCAGGGCGCCGACACCATACTTAGCCATGGGGGCATCGAAAAACCCGATGCCCTCTTGCTTTTTAAGCAGTTCAAGGAGATTGGCACGAAGAACTCCGTTTCCAACACCATGAATGAAAACCACCTTAAGAAAATGACCGGCAATGGCGCTGTCAAGGCATTTTAAAAAATAATTTTTCTGGAATTCCAATATCTCTGATTTTTCCAGGTTTGTCGGATCATCAACCAGCTCATGGATGTGCAGATCGACAACTGCCTCCCGCGGAGCAACCTGATGCTTCGCAATGAAAGGCGCATTTTCAAGCGGTGGGGGAGCAGTTGCAGCTGCATCAGATCCCTCCTGGGGTAAAGAAAGAAAATATTCGGTCAGCGAAAGCACCTTCACCACGATCCCCTTTGCCTGAATAACCGAATGCTCACGATAGTTACCCTCTTTGAAGAATCTCTTTCCCTCAACTTTGAACTCCGAATTAAATGGCGGAAGCAGGGACAGGCATTGTTCTTTATGGAAAAGAAATTGCATGCAACCTTCGGTCCAATGAGTCAGTTGTTCCCTGTTAATTGTGGCAATCAGCAATTTAGTGTCGGGAAAAACACTGCCATAATCCACGCCGGTGAAATGACCCAGGGGAGTTTTGCTGAAAATATTGTACAATATGTCATAGGAACTATTGTTGACCAGGAACACATCCAGCTGTCCGGTGATCAGCCATTTTTGATCGTGCGGAACAAAAGCCAGGTAAAGGTCTTCCGATTTACGATCCATTGTCAGGTGAGCCGGCAGATGCCTGGACCGGTCGTCGTCAGGTTCAGGAAGTTCTACAGGCTGTTCAGGCAATTCAACTTTGTAGTGTTCCTCGAAAAAGCGTGCGGCAGGTTCATGCGGGTCAATTTTAATCAGTTCACTGATCATGGTGGGAATCTCGAAACCATCCTCGATGAGGATACCAACCATCCGGCTGTCAATTAATTTCGAAACGATACCTCCGCCGGAAGTATTCAGGAATTTTACTTTATCGCCAACTTTAAGGGTGCTCATGGGGTTTGGTTATGGTGGACAGGTGGACGGGTGGTCAGGTGGTCAAGTGGTCAAAGAGATTTTTGCAAAGCGAATTTTTTGCAAAGGTAATTGATATTTGCTAATCCCTCATTTTCATCAAATATTGCACTCTTTTAGATATGCCAATTTTTGAATATCAAAAAAAGTTGTACCTTGCGCCCAGTATTAACCAAAAAACAACCATTATGAGGAAAATTACTGTCCTGCTGCTAAGTCTTTGCCTGGCAGCGCCTACTTTATTTGGCGGTGGGTACCAGGTACACCTGCACAGCATGCGCAACATTGGCATGGGCCTGATCGGAACTTCACTCAGTTACGATGCCAGTACATTGTTTTACAATCCTGGAGGCGCCCCTTTCGTGGATACGAAATGGAGTTTTTCAGGCGGGGTCAACCTGCTGATGTCCCGGATAACATATCAGCCGGTGAATGGCACTGAGCAAGCTCATATAGACCATGACCTGAATACACCGTTGTATTTTTATGCTGCTTTCAAGCCTACCAAAAACCTGAGTGTTGGTTTGGCAGTTAACACCCCATACGGCAATGGCCTTTCTTGGGGCGAAAAATGGGAAGGTCGTTACCTTATCCAGGATATTTCGTTTAAGGTATTTACCTTCCAGCCTACTGTATCCTACAAATTCGGGGATATTATTGGCATCGGATTCGGATTGGTGTATGCCACAGGCGATGTTAATTTGAACAAGGCTATTCCCTTACAGGGCGCCAATGGCGACGGGAAATTGAATATAAAAGGTAAAACCAGCAGTTTTGGATTCAATGCCGGTGTTATGGTTCATCCCGTCAAAGGATTAAGCCTTGGCGTCGACTATCGGTCGAAAATTGAAATGAAGGTTTCCGGCGGAGATGCCACCTTTACCGTTCCTCAATCCTTAAGCACCCAATTCCCAAACAACAAAGTGGATGTGATGCTGCCTTTACCTGCCAATCTTGATTTTGGCGCTTCCTATGAATTTGGAAAAACAAAACAATGGATGGTTGGCCTTAACCTTTGCTATGTTTTCTGGGGTACATACGACTCACTTGTTTTCAATTTCGAGACCGTGACTTCTGCCGTCGGTCGTACCGCTGCTCCGGCTTTATACAAGGACAGACTGGTTCCACGCGTTGGCGCACAATATCGGATGAACGACATGTTTACATTCCGCGTCGGTGGATATTATGATCAATCACCAGTGCCAGACGATTATCTGAATCCCCAAACCCCCAGTTTCAACCAGATCGGGCTGACCTGTGGCGCTTCTATCTATCCACTCAAAGGTTTTAGCGTCGACCTCTCATTCCTTTATATTACAGGTAAGCAGAGAACCGGCACCTACACCCCCGAAAATTTTGGAGGCACATACAACCATCAGGTGTTTATTCCCGGTATTGGATTGACCTATAATTTTTAACCTTAAAACAACATGAAAATTATGAAGAAATTACTAGTCATTATATCAGCGCTGGCCCTGCTTACGGCCTGTGAGCGAAAAATAGACGAATTCAAGGCTTCAGCCAACGGCCTGGACTTCTCCAAATTTGTTTCTGTCGGAAATTCTTTAACTGCAGGTTATGCAGATGGCGCGCTATACCTTTCAGGTCAGCAAAACTCCATTCCAAACATCATGGCCACCCAGTTTAAAACTGTTGGCGGGGGTGAATTTAAACAACCGCTGATCGGGACCGAAGATGGTGTGGGATTTCAGCAGATTCCCGGTGGAATTTACTGTTACACCAAAATGGTACTGAAGATTGTTCCTGACCATGACTGTGCCGGAAATCCAACCGGAACGGCTTCTCTGAAGCCTGGCTTTGTTTCCAACCCGGATCAGGCCACTCTTCAGGGTCAGCTCTTCGCTCCTCCTACGGTAACAGGCCCTTACAACAACATGGGCGTACCTGGCGCCACCCTTCAGGCGATTTTTTACCCCGGATATGGTTCTGCCTATGGAAACCCGTTCTTTACACGTTTTGCCACTTCACCAACAACCTCAGTTCTCCAGGATGCTGTTGTTCAGCAGCCGACTTTCTTTTATCTGTGGATCGGAAACAATGATGCACTTCTTTCAGCACTGGCAGGATCAGATCAGATGCTCACGCCTGCGGATACTTTTGCCAAATACTATCCCATGGCTGCCGGCGCTTTGCTGGCTTCGGGTAAGAGTCCGAAAGGTGTTGTTGCCACCATCCCTGATGTGACCTCCATTCCTTTCTTTACCACCATTTCCAAGCAACTTCCTTATAATGGCGTTACACTTGACTCCGCACAGGCTGCCGGGTTAAATCAGTTGTACACCTTGTACGGTCATTCCAATATCAAATGGCAGAAGGGACAGAATCCGTTTGTGTACACCAAATCCGATGGAACCTGGGCACAGATGCAGAACGGAGATTTGTTTTTGTTAACCCTGCCAACCGATTCTATCAAATGCAAAGGCATGGGCATTGCTGATCAAAGTATCCAGCCAATTCCCCGCCCCTACCCAATCCCCGGAAAATATGTTCTGGATATTGGTGAACAGGCCAATATCGAAGTACATATTAATGCATACAACGCTGTAATCAAGCAGGTTGCAACAAGTCAGAACCTGGCGCTTGCCGACATGAATGCCTACCTGAAACAGTTTGTCAGCGGTATGGTGTTCGACGGGATCAAGATGAGCACAACCTATGTAACCGGAGGTCTTTTCTCGACCGACGGAGTTCATTTGAATCCACGCGGCAATTGTGTGGCGGCAAACCATTTTATTGAAGCAATCAATACCAAATACGGAAGCAATATCCCGCAGGCTAATGTTACCAATTATCCTGGGTTGATTTTCCCGTAATAGTGGCCGAGTGGCCGAGTGGGCAGGTGGACTGATGGATAGATGGTCAAATGGTTAGGAGGATGAGAATACTTGTCTGCCTGACCACTCAACCACCTGACCACTAGTCCACCTGTTTATTTTTTTATAGCTTTGAGCATTTTAGATGCTGCACGCCCCCGGTGACTGATTCCGTTTTTCAGGTACGCCGGCATTTCTGCAAAGGTTTGTGCGTGTCCGTCAGGGCGAAACACCGGGTCATATCCAAACCCGTCTGCGCCGCTCCTTTCAAGCGTAATCACCCCGTCAATTCTTCCTTCAAAAAGGTACTCTTTTCGGTCCAGGATCAAACAGATTACAGTGCGAAAACATGCTCTGCGGTTTTCGATCCCTGATAATTCCATCAGAATTTTGTCAATATTGTCGTTAAAGCTACAGCCTTCACCGGCATATCGTGCCGAATAAACACCCGGACGACCATCGAGGGCATCGATCTCCAGACCGGTATCATCGGCAAAACAGTTCATTCCACTCAACTCGTGAATAAAACGGGCCTTTTGAACCGCATTTCCCTCAATCGTATCCTGGGTTTCCGGGATATCAATGTCAATATTCACATCTTTCAGGCTGAGGATGTTGAAATCATGGCCCATAATCTCCTGTATCTCACGGAGTTTATGTTGATTATTGGTAGCAAAAAGCAAATCAGTCATTCTTAATTTTAATGTTTAATTTTTAATTCATTTTCTAACAATCTCGTGATCAACTCTTTGAAGCTCCAGCCATAAGCGCGGGTCATTTTCGGGACGATACTGGCTGCAGTCAAACCTGGGACTGTATTGACTTCCAGAAAATAAAAGTCTTCTCCTGTATAGATATAATCAAAACGCACGACCCCTTTGCAATTCAGCTTTTCATATAGCAGCCGGGAGATGTCAGTGCAACAATCCGATTCCTGTTTGGAAATGTTTGCCGGCACGACTTCATCGGCCATGCCCTTCTTGTATTTTGCTTCGTAATCAAAGTATTCCCTTTTCGGGATAATCTCTGTTACCGGGAAAGCAATAATTTTTCCGTCAATCCTGAGCACCCCGCACGTGAGTTCGCGTCCCCTGATAAATTCTTCGACCAGAATTTCGGCATCCTCATGGAAGGCTTTTTCTAAAGCAGGATTCAACTCTTGCTTCACATTAACTTTCGACATACCCAGGCTCGAACCACCATTATTTGGTTTCACAAAAACCGGAAGGCCAAGTTCGGCAAGGATTCCGGCATCGGAAGTTGTACCGGTTCTGAATAAATGTATTGATTTTGCTGTTTTAATACCATAGGAACGTACCACATCCTTGCAGAAACTCTTGTTAAATGTGAGGGCAGAGGTGGTGACATCGCAGGATGGATAAGGAATTCCAAGGATGTCGAAGTACCCCTGAAGTTTGCCATTTTCGCCGGGAGTACCGTGAATGGCAATAAATACTGCATCGAACCTGATCTTGCGGCTGCCGATGGTCAGACTGAAATCATTTTTATCAACAGGAAATTTTTTCAGACCGATCCTGTAATTCCAATTTTTTCCCTTGATTTCGATCAGATATGGGCGGAATTTCTCCCGGTCCATGTTCAGTTCAACCTGTTTTCCGCTCTTGATGGAAATTCCGTATTCCCCGGAATCACCTCCTGCAACGATGGCAATATTCAACATATACCGCTGTTTTTATGGTACAAAAGTAGTACAAAAATATTGGCCTTGTACAAAATTCAATTTATGCGTAAGTTTGTAACTTCGATTTGTGAAAACACAATAAAACTGACCTTTTCAGGTTATCAGATAAACCGGCGGATGGATTTTTTACGATTTTTGTTTTCGAAAAAATTTCTCAAACATTTCCTCATTGCGATTGGGATTACATTTGTGTTAATATGGCTCACCCTGCAATCGCTGGCGTGGTACACCAAACACAACGACTACATCATTGTTCCTGATTACAGAGGGCTTTTCTTTACAGATGTGCAATCGAACCCCGACAATGGTAATTACCAGTTCAATGTGATCGATTCAATTTTTGATGCTGATAAACCCAAGGGCTCCATTCTGTCGCAGGATCCGTTTCCGGGGGCAAAAGTCAAGAAAAACCGGATGGTTTATCTGACCATCACCTCCATGGTACCTGAAAAAACGACCATGCCTGAATTACGTGATCTTACCCTGCGTCAGGCACAGTCGATGCTTGAATCATCCGGATTGAAACTTGGTAAATTGTCATATATAAAATCTTTTGATGAAGATGCTGTACAAAACCAAATTTTTAAAGGCCGACTGATCAAAGCAGGAACTGAACTGGATAAAGGTTCGGTGATAAACCTCACTGTTGGGATGGGTGCAAAAGCCATGGTTGATTCGTTGAGGGTGGATAGTTTGGTGGAGTAATGAAGTATTTCGTTAATTTTTAATTTTTTTGTAATGCGTTTTATTTTAATCATATTAATTTCACTGGTTGCCGTGATGGCCGGGTTTACCCAGGAGGTTATCAGAGGTATGCAATTTAACCCCATGGTTAAGGCCAAAGCGATGGAACTTAAGCGGATGAACTATTTAAATGCGGGATCCGACACAATTCCTATCACTATTCCATTTTTTGATGACTTCTCCGGAAACAATGTGTTTCCTTCTCCCGACCGGTGGATTGACCGTTTTGCATATGAAAACGATGATCTCCCTGTTTTTCCTGTAAACCTGGGAGCCATGACCCTCGATGCCATCAATGACTCCGGGAACATGTATCCTGCCGCTGTACCCGGCCCCGTGAATTTCATTGCAGATCATCTCACCTCACGGTATATCCGGCTCGATTCAGTATTCACTCCCGTGCCAAGGGCGCTGACCCCGGCCGATTCAATTTACCTTAGTTTTTTCTACCAGCCGCAGGGCAGAGCATCTGCTCCACAGAAGAACGATTCGCTGATTATGGAATTTCTGGCGATCCCTGCACACGACAGCCTGATTCCGGGAGGTTCGGTTCTTGTTCCTGATCTATGGCGTAAAATGTGGTTTTCCAATGGCATGCCCCTTGATACTTTTTATCTGAAAAACAATAAATGGTTCGTACAGGTGATGGTTCCGGTGACTGATCCTTTATTTTTTACAAATAAATTCAAATTCAGATTTTACAACTATGTCAGTCTGGCTAGTTCTGCTGAACCCAGCTGGCAAACCAATACCGCCCAGTGGAATCTCGACAATGTTTACCTGAATTCCGGACGAACCAGTTTCGACACTGTTTATCCCGAACTCCGGTTTATTTACCGCCCCCCTTCCCTGTTAAAACATTATGAATCAATGCCATATATTCAATATTGTGACGACCCAACCAATGAGATCAGTGATACCATCGATGTGTTCATGACAAACCGGGATATCGTCCCACACATGTCTGCTTATAATTATTATGTCACAAACCCTGGGGGTAGTTTTTCAAAATCTTACCCTGGCGGGAGTTACAACATCCAGCCCTATAACATTGAACCATACGTTACCTATCAGAAATTCGCCCATCCGGAGGTTCCTTTCCTGATCCCGATCAGCGGGGCCGACAGCGCGATTTTTCTGATGAAACATGTGCTGAAGGACGGAACTCCCGGATCAGTGTTGGGCGATACCATGCAAGCCTTCCAGAAATTTTATAACTATTACGCTTATGATGATGGTACCCCGGAGGCAAGCTATGGCCTCACACCCAAAGGATCGCAACTTGCCTATCGGTTCAGATTGAATAAATCGCCCGACACCCTGCGTGCCATCAGAATGTATTTCAACAAGTCATTGGGCGATGTCAGCCAGCAGTTTTTCTACCTCACGGTATGGAATGACAATGCTGGCAAACCAGGCGATACCATATACACAGAACTGGTTATGCCACGCTATGCCGACAGCATTAACAAATTCGTCACCTACCACATCAAACGACTTTTGCCCATCACAGGAACATTTTATGTGGGCTGGCAACAAACAACAGATGATTTTCTTGATATCGGCATGGATTTATACAATAACAGCCAGACTGAAATTTTCTGGAACTCCATGGGCACATGGAATAATTCCTCCATTGCCGGGTCACTGTTGATCAGACCGGTGATCGGAAAACCCATACCCCTGGGAATTGGGGATATTGTATCGCACAATTTAAAAATAACCATTTATCCCAATCCTTGTTCTTCGGGGATGTTATCATTTCAAATTCCGGAATCAACCAGGCACGATCTCATTTCGCAGGGAGGGACCCTCTTCATTTCTGACCTGATTGGCCAGGTTCGCATGAAAACACCTTACCAGAATGAAATCGATGTGAGTTCACTTACAACCGGTTTGTACTTTCTGGAAGTCAGAAATCGTGCAGGAAGCCGGGTTGGCGTAACAAAATTAATCATATCCCGTTAAAAGAGCGGGCACTGCAACTGCGGTACCTGAATCGCTCATTCTTCGGAAGGAAATAAATATCATGGAAGAGAAACCCGAAATTCCTGAAGAATCCGGCGAATTGTACGAACATTTCCGGTTTGTGGTCGACCGGGGCCAGAATCCACTGCGCATCGATAAATATCTGATGGCAAAAATTGAAAATGCCTCCCGGAACCGTATCCAAAATTCAGCCCATGCCGGGAATATCTTTGTGAACGATATAATGGTTAAACCCAATTATAAAGTAAGACCGCTTGATGTTATCACCATTGTTCTCGCTTTTCCACCGCG
>JBAXFM010000128.1:0-13732 GCA_037139855.1 Bacteroidota bacterium | reverse complement strand
CGCCATGACCGGAAGCCTCCTGTGGTGAGCATATTCACCGGTTCATATTCAGAATAGAAAGAAACAAACACCATGGTAAGTAACAGCAATGAAAGAGCCGACAGCCATATCTGATAAAATCCGAACAGGCCGGGAATATAAAAAAGGATAATCGCCACCAGGTTTTTCCGGATCCCGCTTTGCCACTCAAACATCCCAGGGGGGATCATCTGAAGTTTCACCGTGCCGGAGATCGTTAACACCCGGGAAGGGACTGTAACAGATATGAGCAGAATAACTGACCAAAAAACCAGGACAGGGAAATAAAGTGAAACCGATAAAAGAAGGATGGTAACCGGAAGTGTTAATAGAAAATATTCAGACAAAAAAACTGTTACCGGACGCGACAGAATGGCAAGCAGGAAATGGTAGTCTTTGCGCCTGTTGTGAATCAGCCATATGATATACAATGCCGCCCCCGGAATAACAAACGGCCAGGGATGAATGGCAATGCGCTGGATCAGGAACAGAATCATCAGCGGGAGCAGGATGATTAAAAGAAATAGGGCCCTGAAAAGTCCGACATCACCGGAACCACGGTAAAGCTGAAGGAATCTCAACCAGATCAAACGGACTGCCATAGGGAATTAATGGTTGTTGCATTTCAGATAAAGTGGTGGTCGCCTGTATTTCGTTCCCTGCTCATAGGCATAGGCAATCTCAATCAATACCGGTTCGCTCCATGCACGGCCAAAGAAGGAGATCCCAACCGGCAGCCCGTCGATCATTCCCATGGGTACTGTAATGGAAGGATAACCGGAGATGGCAGCCCATGATGAATTTCCTCCCACGTAGTGGTCGCCGTTTACGAGGTCTGTCGTCCAGGCAGGCGATCCTGTTGGCGCCATCATTGCATCAAGCTTGTATAGATTCATCAGCCGGTCCATGCCCTCCTCCCGTGATCCTTTCAACATTGTGGTCAGTGCTTTTTTATACGATGGAGAATCAAGGCTTCCCTTCGCATCAGCCGCTGAGAGCAACTGCTGGTCAAAATACCGCAGCTCAACTGAATCGGATTTATTAAATGCAATCAGGTCGTGTAAACTCTTCACAGGAGCATCCTTTCCCAGCGTCGAAAAATAAGCATTCAGTCCATCCTTAAACTCGAACAACATCACTTCCATGGAAGCCTTTTCCCATTTATCATCAAATGGTTCTTTGAGTTCTACGACCATGACCCCCTGGCTTTTCATCCATGCAACCGCGCGATTCATCAGGGTGTCAACCCTGTGGTGAAAACCCATTGCACTTCTAACCACCCCGATACGCTTGCCTTTCAATCCATCCTTCAATAAAAAACGGGTATAGTCCCCGGAAACTTTACCGGCCGACTGTAGTGTTTTACTGTCGGTTGCATCGATGCCGGTAAGGGCGCCCAGACAAATTACAGCATCAGTTACCGTTCGTGCCATCGGACCGGGTGTGTCCTGGGTAAAAGAAATGGGTATAATTCCCGACCGGCTGATCAGTCCGACGGTAGGTTTTATTCCGACAATGCCATTGTTGTTAGAGGGGCAAACGATGGAACCATTGGTCTCGGTTCCGATGGCGATGACACATAAGTTGGCCGAAACCGCCACACCCGATCCTGAACTTGATCCGCATGGATTACAGTCGAGTTTATAAGGGTTTCGTGTCTGACCTCCCGTGCCGCTCCATCCGCTTGAGGAAAACTTTGACCGGAAATTAGCCCATTCGCTCAGGTTTGTTTTACCGATGATCACTGCACCGGCTTCCCTCAGTTTGCGGGCCACATAACTGTCGGCTAGCGGAAAGGATTGTTGCAGCGCACGTGACCCTCCCGTGGTGGCCATTTTATCGTGGGTATCGATGTTGTCCTTCAGCAGAACAGGGATCCCGTGAAGGGGGCCACGCGTTTTACCGGCAACTCTTTCCCGGTCAAGTTCCGCCGCAATGTTCAATGCATCGGGGTTGATGGCGATGACCGAATTGAGCTGCGGCCCGAAACGGTCGATGGAATCGATCCGGGTAAGGTAAGCTTTTACTACATCCGTAATGGTGAACCGGCCTTCAAGATAACCTTGTTGCAATTGAGCAATGGTGATCTCTTCAATCCCGTCGATCCTTTTCGTTTCTACCTCTTTTTTGGGTGCCTGACTGCATGAAAACAATCCAAGAAGGAGCATCGTTGAAATGATCTGCACGAAGCACCGGTTTGAAATACATTTTTGTTTCACCATATCTGAATTTGTTTCAAATTAGTACTTTCTTTCATGTTACCCTTCACTCATTTTCACCAGTTCAATGATCGTCTTCCAGTTTCGCGTGGTCGCCTGAACCTTCAGTTTGTTCTCAAAGAAGTTATTGCTGAGTTTCGTATTCCCATAACCATTCGGACAAAACAGGTACACTGCTTTCTCGCTAAGATAAAATTCATCGGGCAGATAAGCCATATTATCAATACCCTCCATCAGACTTACCACTGGTTCTGCTGACAAGAACGTGACATGAAGCTTTGCGATGTCTTCTCCCCTTTCGTTAATAAACGTATTTTGTGCCGAAACTTTTTTCAACTCATCCTTTCCCAACACGATCACGGGGACTTCAAAACCAAAGTGATTCAATATTTCATCTGCTATTTTATTCCCAAGTATTGCTGTTTCAGTTGAATTACAATTAAAGACAACGTTCCCGCTTTGGATATATGTTTTAACGTTTTCAAAACCCAAGTGCTCAAACATTTCTTTGAGGAGGTTCATTTTGATCAGCTTATAACCGCTGACATTGATGCCGCGTAAAATTGAAATGTAGGTTTGCATTGCCAGTAAATTAATATGACTATCCTGTTACGTACCTGATTTTTATTTTCTCGGTGGTCCTTTGCGACTTCTTTGCGGTTCTCTGCGGTAAAAAAAGGACATAACCGCGGAGAACCGCTGAGTTCAGAACCAGGTTCCTTTTTTATAAGCTGAATATTCCTCCCCGAATTTCTCTTCAAGTACTTTTTCTTCCTTTTTAATCCTTTTCATTTGCAGGAATATTAAACCTCCCCAAAGAAACAGCAGAAAAAACTTTTGAAAAAGAATAATGGTCCCAAGAAGAAACAACAGTCCGAATAAATAAACCGGATGACGAATTTTTTTATATAACCCTCCGGTAACCAGTTTCTTCGCCTCCGCAGTCACCTGGAAAGCACTGCCCAGCTGTATCCGGGCAATGATAAAAAACACCAGGGCAGGGATCATCAGTGCTAATCCTGCGTAGGTGTAAAAAGTTATTGGGTTACCGTTACTGAAATACAGAAAAATCATTATTGGGCTGGCAACCAAAACAATGACGAGCGTCAGGTAGTTTAACAAGTTGTTTTTCATCTTTCTTCGAGTTGGCATAAAATTATTTAATCACCTTAATCACAGTTCAGACTTTGTTTATTCCCTGAAATACTTTTTAAAAAACAGGAGTTGGAATTCGATGGCATTATCCCAGTATTCCCAGTTATGCCTGCCGGGCCGTTCAATATAATCGTGGGGAATTTTCAGTTCCAGCATCTTCTGATGCAGTTGCTGGTTGACCTTGTAAAAAAAATCATCCGTACCACATTCTATCATGATGGCAATGGCCGGGGATTGACCCTTCCCGATCATGTTGATCACACTCATGTTCTGCCAGTTCAGCAGGTGGGTTTGAGCATCGCCAATCCGTTTTGCAATATCCCATTGAGCTGCGAAAGGACGCAAGTCAACGCCGCCGCTCATTGATCCTGCGGCTCCAAAAACATCAGGATGTTTCAAAGCCAGGTACAAAGCTCCATGTCCGCCCATGCTCAAACCGGTGATGGCCCGGTGATTTCTGTCGGGAATGGTGTGGTAATGTGCATCGACATAGTTCACCACCTCCTTGCTGATATGCGTGTCGTATCGGTATGTTGAGTCGATGGGACTATCAAAATACCAGCTGCTGAAGCCGCCATCAGGGCAAACAATCATCATTTGCATTTGGTCAGCATACTTTTTAATGGCCGGAACCTGTTTAACCCATGTATTGTATTGGTCGCTGTATCCATGCAATAAATACACTGCCGGAAAATGCTGTTGTCTGTTTTTGTAGGTGTCGGGTTTGATGATCACACATTTTATTTCCTTGTGCATGACTGAGCTGTATACCAATGCCGTATCAACTGAAGCAGCCTTAGTGACGGTGCAGAAAAAAATAACAGACAGGAGGGTTAAGGGGTATTTCATTTTTTCAACCAGTAAACATTTTTATCGCATCAAAGTTAACCGGAAATATTACACCACATCCCCCAAAAGCAGATAACCACCAACATTTGCAGGAAACATTCCGAAGCAGAAATACTAATAAACCATGATTTTCCCCCTGTAAAGAATTTTTTGCTGATCTTCAACCGTGATAAAATAAACCCCGTCGGGCAGGCCGTTACGGCATAGGACAATGGTTTCCGACATTAGCCCGTCCATGGTCTGGACAATTTTTCCATTCAGGTCGAACACTTTGAGTATTCCATTAGAAAGAGGAGTTACGCATGACAGTTTTACAATAGTCTGGCTATGAAACGGGTTTGGGTATATTGTACTACTGCCAGGGAAACCTAATCTTTCATTCACCGCTGTATAGCCCTCTTTTATCTTCAGTACACTCATCACCGGTCCATAGGTTGCATCAATGTTATCGCTGGCACACAACAAGTAACTCCCGTCCATGGCGGGGATGACATCCCATCCACATTCCCAGTGCGACCAGATGCAGGAGTCGGCTACCAGGTTGGTACCATAGGTTTCATCCCATATCTTGTTGCCGGACGAATCGGTTTTCAGCAGATAAATGTCGCTTCCGATGAAGCCGGCAAAAACTGGATCTGGATAATCTATTTCACCGGTGATCAGGAATTCATTGTCCTGAGTAACCGTAACAGCCTGGGGAATGTACATCACATTGGTGGTATCCTGGTATTTTTTGACCCAGATCAGGTTGCCGTTTTCATCTGTTTTCATCAGGATAATTCTCAGATCCTGATCACTATAATGACCAACCATCAACCGGAAGCCAGGACCGGCACATGCGTTCTGGAAGGTAAGGCTGTCGGAATATGTTTTGACCAGGGTCATCTGTCCCAGTGAATTCAACTTCACAAACAAGAAACTGTATCCGTTTGATGTACCCCACCGCATTTGACCGTAACAGTCAAAACTGCCGTCAGGATTCGAAATAATGGTGCGGAAATCGCTGTACAACCCGCCGTAAATCGGATCGAGTTCAAACGTCCATTCCTTGTTGAAGTTTGAATCAATCTTCATCGCATAGGCCGTACGATCCCCGTATTTAGCCCGGTATCCGCCGATGGCCAATCCGTTTGTACTCTTTGCACTGCACTGAGGTTTCATTAGTACGGTGGGACTCCTGTAGATGGTGTCGAACAACTTTTCCCCGTCAGGATCAAGCATTACCACATTGGCCAGCGGCAGGTCGGCTGTTGGATCATTCAGATTTTCCCCCACCAGCAAGATGTTCCCGTTTTCCATCACCTGGAAGGAATTGAACCACAGTTCAGTATTAATCATGGGTACCGAATCAGGGAGAAAATATTTTGTCCAGAGAATGTTTCCGCTTTTATCCAGTTTTTTCATCTCCTGGTAAACCTTCCCGCCCAGCAAGCCGGTTGTATCCTGCACTTGTCCCTGGCCAAGCAACAGGATGTAGTTGTCGGGCAGTTCCTGCAACTGCGTGGGATAACCGGAGTAATATTTAAAACAGGGTGGCAAGGTATTGATACCTGTATATTTTTGTTCGAAGACAACCTGTTGGCATATGACAGGATAACTCATCAGGACGATCAGCATGATCATCGCAAGTTTATAAACATTTTTCATACCCTTGATTTTTCGGACCAATGAAGCATTAAAGTTAATACTTTTCTCCCTGATGTCAATCGTTTAGCCAGGTATTTTTCATTGCAGTACCTGTTTCTTGTGACGCATGACAGGTGACGCGTCACAAAAAATAGTCCGCATGGAAAGTTTTCAACAGCGGCCTTACCTTATGTTTTTTTCCGGATTAAGCAGAAATATACATTATGAAAAACAGCGTTAGAAATTCCTGGATTATCAGAGGAAGTAATTGCAAGTAAAATCTACCTGATCCGCGGACAAAAAGTGATGCTTGATCAGGATCTGGGAGTGCTTTATGGCGTTGGACCGGAAATCTGAACAAAGCAGTGACCCGAAATATTAAGCGTTTTCCCGAGGATTTCCTTTTTCGATTGAAAAAGGATGAATATGAAATCTTGAAATTCCAAATTGGAATATCAAGTTGGGGAGGTAAAATGAGGCAGATACTTGAGAGCCATAAAGAGATTATTCGTCAGATTGAATCACTGCAAATAAATGATCTTGAACAGGATCGAAATATTATGCTAATCTTTGAATGCCTTAAGCAACTTAATCAGGTAAAAGAAGAAGAAGCCGACTTTAAAAATCGAAAACGCATTGGTTTCCAAAGGCAAAGTGAAACATGATTTCTGAATACCTTATATAGATTTAGCGCCACACGAGACAAAAACAGGATTAAGCAGAATACTCTTATAAAAAACCTGATTATGGCTGACAGGCAATTAAGATCAGAAGATATTGTATCCCGGATTTTTTTTATCCGTGGACAAAAGGTGATGATCGACAGTGACCTTTCAAGTATTTATGGTATTGAAACAAAAATTATGAATCAGGCTGTTAGAAGAAACTTCAAACGTTTTCCTGTTGATTTCTTTTTTCAACTAACCCAGAATGAATGGACATGCCTAAGGACACAAATTGTGACCTTAGACATGTTGTCCAGTAACAAGCAAAGGGCTAACGAAGTGGAAAACACAGAAAATTTTTACCCAATGTATTTACAGAGCACGGCATATTGATGCTTGCTTCAGTTTTAAATAGTAGCGAAGCCATTGAAGCGAGTCTTTTTGTAGTACGTGCTTTTATAAAACTTCGCGAGTTTATTGAACTCAATAAAGAACTGGCAAAAAATAGTTCTGCAAGGCAAGTTTTCAACAATGGGATTACCTTTTGGCTTTTTCCGGATTAAGCAAAAAAAAACATGGAAACGCAGCCAATTAAATCAGATTACGAAACAATGATTTTCACATTCAGGGGGAAGAAGGTTATGGTAGACTCTGACCTTGCAATTCTTTATGCTGTAAAAACAAAACGGTTAAAGGAGCAGGTGAAACGTAACATTGCAAGATTTCCGGTGGACTTTATGTTTGAGTTAAACGAAAATGAAAGATTGGAACTGGTCGCAAATTGCGACCGGTTGCATTCCTTGAAACATAGCAGTGTCAACCCTTGGGTTTTTACTGAACTGGGAGTCTCCATGTTGTCGTCTGTGTTAAAATCTGAAAAAGCAATCCAGATTAACATCGAAATCATGCGGGCATTTGCGAGATACAGGGCCCTTATTAATGAAACCGGAGAATTAAAGAATGAATTAAAAGCGCTTGATAATAAATTTACCAAGGCTTTTAACTACCTGCTGCATCGTTTGGATGAACTACATCATAAGCAAAGCCAACCTAGAACAAGAATAGGATTCAGAAAGGATGAGCTGTGAAAAAAAAGTCGTGACATATGACAAGTGTCGTGTGACATAAAAGAGCAACGCACCCGCTACCCGGCCATGGTCACGCCGATTAGTTTTCCGATGCCAAAGGTGATGGCTGCGGCGGCAAGGCCAAAAAGAACCTGTCTGAAGCCGGAATACCACACATTTTTTCCGGTAAAGAGGGTGATGGCTGCGCCAATCAGAAACAGACCGGTGGCACTGAAAGCGACACTGGTGAAAACGGCCGTCATTCCGGAGGTAAACATAAATGGGATCACTGGGATAACAGCCCCGATGGAAAACAGGACAAACGAGTAAATGGCCGCTTCAATGGCAGAACCCTGCAACTCTTCCGTGTTGATGCCCAATTCCTCCTGTACCAGCAATTTATGGGCCTGGCTTTTATCTTTGATCAGTTCTGCGGCCATTTGGTGTGCCTGGTCTTCCGGAATACCTTTAGCCATATAAATCAGCACAATTTCCTGCTGTTCTCCTTCAGGATTTGTTTCCAGTTCTTCGCGTTCCAGTTCCATCTGATTTTCATACAATTCTTTGGAGCTTTTCACTGAAATCCATTCTCCCAGGGCCATAGACAAACCTCCGGCCAGCAATCCGGCCAAACCTGCCAGCAAAACACCATTGTTTCCGGAAGTAGCCCCGGCAATGCCCATCACGAGGCTGAAATTGGAAACCAAACCATCGTTCCCGCCCAAAACCGCTGCCCTCACGGCATTGCCGCCAACCGAACGGTGCCGGCTTTCAAATTTTGACAGTTGTTTTCCGGTAACTTTTTCCTCATTGTCAAGAATAGATCGAAGAATCTTTACATGATTGGTTTCGTTGCCGGTGATTTCAAGTTTATTTTTCTTCCGGGCGGTAATAATGGAGGTGGAAATACTCTTTTCTGTATCCATTAATACACCCAGGATATAATCATACCCGAAAATTCTGCCGATCGTATGCAATATTTTCGCCCGCCATGAGGGTTGTATCAGGTTTTTAAGACTGATGTTCATTTTCTTAGCCATCGCCCCGGCATGGCCCTTTTCAATCTCACTCATTTTCTCAAACACCTTCGCTATCACCGGATCGGATTCATTTTCTGCCAGCACCTGATACAAATAGCAGGTATCGATTTCAGTCTGTATTTTTCTGTTTCTCATGTATATTTTCTTTTAAAATAATTTGCGGCATCATTACAAATATAACAAAGTTCGCCGGATCAACCATTTTTGATACCTTTGATTACCTCTAAATCATCATGAAATGAAAAACACGCTGCTTCCAGTAATTCTCTTTGCCTTTCTGTTCCAATCAGGAATTGCACAACGCAATATTCCCCGGGAACAGCGGGTCATGACCGTTCCCAAAACCGGTGTCCATGTTGAAACCCAACCCGGAACCTTGAACCATGAACCGGGATTCTTGAACCAAAAACCACTGTCCCCCGGTTTAAACTGGCAGGCAACCGATGCCGCCGGTATTGATAACTATGCAAAAGTTTCATCCATTAGCCAGAAAACAGCTGCAGCCTGGGGTTTGAACAACCAGCGGCTTTCTCTTTACGGCAATTCAAACATCCCCGAATGGGAAGTTTCCTATACCATCAATTCATCGGATGAAGTAATCGATATGACCGAAGATGGCAACTACCTCGCCAGCGGGGTAAATGACCAGGTGGAAATTTACACACCGGCTTCAGCCGTGCCTCAATGGTCGACAACTATATCACAAAATGTAAGAGGCATCCAGATCAGGAATGACGGCTGGAGGGTATTTGTTGCCGCAACCAACCCGGTAACCCAGGATTCGACATTCATTTATTGTTTCCATTTTGGTCAGAGTATTCCCGTCTGGGTTAAATCCTTCGCCGGCAACTACACAGCCCTGGTGTTGAGCAAAAGCGGAAACCGGTTGCTGCTTGGTGAATATGGCGGCGGAAATAACAAGTTGTTTGTGCTGAACCCGGCCACGGGTGCTGTAATCTTCCAGACTGCCTTTGCCGACCAATACCCCCCGGCCATTTCTGATGATGGGAAATACATCGTCAGCGGCGATTTCAGCGGGCATGTTTTTTTACTGGAATACAATGACGCTGCGGCAACTTATACGGAAAAATGGAATTATACCGTAAACGGAACCAATACCTGGGTGGCAGGGATGGGCATTTCGGGAGATGGGACCACCATTGCCATCGGAACACTGATCTTCACTGCTGCAGGCGGTTATGATGGCGAACTGTATGTTTTCAACAACTACTCACCGGTACCCCTGTGGATATATCCGAACATGGGCGATATGGTGCAATGCGTTGATCTCAGTTCCGATGGATCAATCATCGCTGCCGCAGGCTGGGGACCTTTGAACAACGCTACGCCCGACATATTGCTTTTCAGGAAACAAAGCAGCGTACCTTATCTCACCGTTAACTCACCGGGGTCTAATTTCTGTCTCGACCTTTCTGCCGATGGCAAAATGTGCGTGGCCGGAGGAAAAGCAATTCATGCCCGGGCTTTTGGCAATGGCGGCAAACTCTTCAACATCAATTCTGATCCCGGAGGGGGAACCCTGAATGGCCAGACAGAATCATCCGTAGGAAATCAACTGGGCGGGGTGAAAGTTCAAATCATCGGAATGAACAGTTATTTTACTTTTTCCAATGATTCCGCCGAATATTGGCTGAAATATATTCCTCAGGGAACTTATGCCGTGAACTATTCGGCTGTTGGATATTACACGCAGGAGATAACCCCCGTGCAAATTGTCGACGGCCAGATAACAACGCTCAATGTCATCCTTTATCCAACCGGGAATGCCCCGGCCTATCTCACAGCCACACAGGGTGCCGGACTTCAGGTTGATCTTCAGTGGCAGCCATCATCGACTACCGGTATCACCGGATATAACATCTATCGCAAACAATATGCCTTTGATTACTATCCGGCAACACCGCTGGGAACAGTCGGACCGGGGCAAATGACCTATTCTGACCCTACTGCTCTTCCCCTCACCCACTATTTCTATGCCGTAACGGCACAGCTGCCCGGAAATCTGCAAACTCCTTACTCTAATGATGCCGAAGGCTGGATTTCCACCGGCTTTATCACCGATGAAATCAGCGCCTGGGTAGGTTCAACCCCCGTTGTTGACGGAGTAATCAGTCCCGGTGAATGGAGCGATGCGTTCGAGGTCGATATTTCTAATTTTCTTGGGAGAAGAGATAACATTTTCAGACCGATCGGCAGCGTGATGGCCTGGTTCAAGGTAAATCCGGCAAAAAATTCGCTGTATGTGGCCGTTGATAATACCTATGACGTAACGCTGGAAGACCATGATGAAATTGCACTCTATGTCGACGACAACAATGATGGCCTTTACCCTGCTCCTGGCGACAGCACCGAGGGCAATTATTGGGCTGCTCACTATGCTTCCGGTGATGTGATCAAATTCAGGCCAATCTACAATACCGGAGGAGTAGGTTCAACCTTCTTCCTGCCCAATCCGCAAATCAAGGTTTCGGCGGCAACCGGCCATGTTGTATATGAATTTGTCATCCCGCTGGGTACGGCTTCCAACTGGCAGATCGCCTTCAACAGCCAAAGCCAGAGCGGCGCCTTCATCTTTGCACTGGATGATCCGGCCAATTACGACGGCTGGTGGCCGTGCCAAAATCAGAATATCTTCACCGCGGAGGGTTATGGTGTGATCACTTTTGGCGCTGTTGATGAGGTGCCTCCTCCTCCGCTGAATCTCACGCTGGTAAACCCGGTGGCTCAGAATATTATGCTCGGGTGGGACCAGCCAAACATCACCGATTTCGACCATTTCAACATTTACTGGTCAAACGATGGCGGGGTAACCTTTCCGAAGCTAGACAGCACCATTGGTGTTCAGTATTTTCTTACAGTTCCATCAAACGGGCTCTACAAATTTTACGTCACAACCGTTGACCGGGCCGGTCATGAATCCACGGCATCGAACATCGTACAGACCAACGTGGTGATTGGCATAACAGATCCGGGCCTGGTCAATGACATCACGATGGTCAAAATGGGACCAAATCCATTTACTAACCAGCTAAACATCGATTTCAAGGTCTTGAAGGAGACACAACTTACCATCCTTATTTTCGATGTAACCGGTAAACAGGTGAAGAGGCTATACGATTCAAAAATTTCAGCCGGCATGCACCACATTAAATGGAATGGAACCGATGAAGCTGGGAATGAACTGAAACCGGGGATTTATATGATTCGATTCTTTACAGGAAATGGAAGACCGGTGTCATTTAAGGTAGTGATAAACCAGTGACAAATGACGAATGACGAATGACAGGCCAGAGGCGTTCGTGGCTTTAGCGTGGGTCCGGGTTGGTTTTTTTAATTTCGTTGATTGCCCGATTGAGAACGACATCTCGCTCCTGCAGGTAATCTTCAATGGATTGTTTTACTTCAATGTCGGGCTTGATCCCGCAATTGACAAATCTTTTGCCGCTTAGCGGGAAACAAATTCGCCTGGTGCAAATTCTCCCATACCCATCTCCTGGTAAACCAGGCATGAACAGAGGAGAACCGGTTGAGCCGCCTGTTTCCTCACCGATCAGCGTGGGCCTGCCCTGCACTTCATAGATGTTGACCAGGAAATCTTCAGCTGCTGAAAAGGTAAACCGTCCGATCAGGATGACGACAGGACATGTTATTCTTTTCAGGGTGTCGGAAACCTTAACAGTATCAGGCTTTTCGAAACGATAAGCCTTGTTTAAATAGAAATCTTTGTACTTTTCAATCCAGTTTCCATTTGCTTTCCCAGCCCCATCGTTTATGCGTGTTTCCCATGCGTAGTTCAGAAAATAGTCGCCTTTGGTCAGGTATTTCTGTAAATGCCAGGCAACTTCTGTGGAGCCTCCGCCATTGTTCCGGAGATCGATAATCACGCCCTTCGCTTTATCAAGTTCCTTCGCAATTTTAGTAAATTTTTTAATGGCAATCTCCTCGGGGTCGAAACGATTGAAACTGACCAGCGCGATGTTATTTTCCAGCCATTTTAATTCAGCAATCTCCTGCGACGAATGATGAACCATGCCCCAGTATTGATCATGGGGGGTCCTTATGGCCTCCCCGTTGCGCTGAATCTCGATTTTTTCAACAGTGCCATCCGGTTTTTTAATGGTTGCCCTGAAAGGATGGTCCTTGAAATCGCTGGATAGTTTATACACTCCCTGCATCCACAAATGCTGCTCCGTTGAAGCTGAAATGTAGGGAAACACCCTCGTTTCAAGATATTTATATGTCGGAATGTTTTCAATTTCAATGATTTCCGCCCCAACCCAGGTTGAGTCCAGCCCGGGTATTTTACGCACCGCCGTGATGTATACTTTTTCATTGAAATCAACCAGGGAAACCGGAATATAATCGGTGAAGGGATAGAATTGTCCGTTGTCTGATACCTGGGTATGGCCGTCGTGCATGTTTGCCATAAATTTCTGCAAAGTCCGGTAATATTCAAAATCGTTCCCGGTTGCCAAAACCAAGGGGATAAAGGTTTTATACAGGCTGTCGAGGTCAAAATTGAGTTTGTCAACATTTACAAAATTGTATTTGGTTTCCGCCCAAAGCTGACTCAGCCAGTAGAGCTTTTCATCCTTTCTGATTTTATCCGGCAGATCCCTGAAGCCAATAATCTCTGTTCGGGCGGAATCCCTTGAATTCAGTACGATCATGAACCTGATGGTGTCGTTATTCCGTACAAAAAAAGATGCAGTATCCGTATCGGTTTGAAAGATGACTTCATTTTTTTCCCTGGCACAATACACTCTCAGCCTGTCGGGATTTGTTTCCGGCGAAATCCCCCAACCTGTTGATTTTCCATTGACCAAAACATGAATATTTTCCCTGCCCGACCGGACAATTTTCTGACCCTGCGCCAGGTAACAGGGAATAAGGATCATCAGCGATAACAGGATTTTTTTTATCATAATAGTTTATTATTAAGCAGCTACCAACATTTCACTCCGATGGAGCTCGGCTTTATGGGCTGTTTTTATTTTATTTCTTTTATCAAATTAATCAATATTAATAATCCGAAAAACAGCATCAAAATTCCAGAAAGCAAATCTATCTTT